>NZ_RZRA01001056.1:0-1797 GCF_003998945.1 Mesorhizobium sp. M7A.F.Ca.CA.003.01.2.1
AGCGAATATTTCACGTCGTCGGCCGTCATCTCGCGGCCATTGTGGAATTTCACGCCATGGCGCAGCTTGAAGGTGAAGGTCTTGCCGTCGGGCGAAATCTCGTAGCTTTCGGCGAGGTCGGGTTTCAAATTGGTGGTGCCCGGCTCGTAGTCCATCAACCCGTCGAACAGACTCTTGATCATCGACCAGTTCTGCCAGTCATAGCCGATCGCCGGATCGAGCGTGGCGACGTCGTCCTTGTAGGTGATGGTGATGGCGCCGCCCTGCTTGGCGTTCGGATCGACGGCGTCCTCGGCGCGAACGCTCGTCATGCCGAGCATCAGCGCCAGCGCCGATGCCGCTACCGTGGATGCGAGAAACCTTTTCATTTTTATGTTCCCTTTCTCTGTCTGGTTTTCATTTCATCTGAGCTTGATGCGGGGGTCGATGAAGGGCGCGATGATGTCGGCCAGCAGATTGCCCAGCACGATGGCGAAGGCCGACACCAGCGTCACACCCATGATGATCGGGATGTCGACGCGCTGGATGGCCTGCCAGGCGAGCTGGCCAATGCCGGGCCAGCCGAATACGCTTTCGACGACGACGATGCCGCCCATGAAGATGCCTATGTCGATGCCGATCATGGCGATCACCGGCAGGATGGCGTTGGGCAGCGCATGGCGGAACAGGATAGCTCGCCGCGCCAGGCCTTTGGCGCGGGCGGTGCGCACGTAATCCTGGCGCAGCACGTCGATCATCGACGAGCGCATCATGCGCGCGTACCAGCCCGCGCCGAGGATTCCCATGGTCAGTGACGGCAGCACCAGATGACGCCAGGTGCCGTAGCCGCCGATCGGGAACCAGCTGAGCCGCACGGCAAAGACGTAGAGCAGCAGCAGACCGACGACGAATTGCGGCGCCGAGACGCCGACGAAGGAGGCGACCATCAGCGTCTGGTCAGTGGCGGTGCCGCGCTTGACGGCGGCGATCAGGCCCATGCTCAGGCCGAGCAACAGCTCGCACAGGATGGCGCCGACCATCAGCAACAGGCTGGCCGGCAGCCGCGAAACGATCAGCTCGGTGACTTCGGAGCGCTGGATGTAGGAGCGGCCGAGATCGCCGCTGACGAGCTTCGTGAGATAGCGCCAGTACTGGACGACGAACGGCTGGTCGAGGCCGAGCTGCTGGCGGATGTTCTCGACCGTCTGCGGCGTGGCACTGCGGCCGGCGATCTGGCGCACCGGATCGGCGGGCAGGAGATAGAGCAGAGCGAAGGTGATCAGCGAGACGCCGAGCAGGATCAGCAGCGACTGGATGAGGCGGCGGCCGAGATAGGCGATCATGCCCGGCCTCTTTGCGTCGGATCGAGGATGTCGCGCAGCGCATCGCCGATCAGGTTGAAGGCGAGCGCCAGCGCCAGGATCGCGGCACCCGGAAAGAACACCAGCCAGGGTGCGGCCTGGAAATAGGTCTGGTTCTCGAAGATGATGTTGCCCCAGGACGCCGTGGGCGGCTGGACGCCGATGCCGAGGAAGGAGAGTGTCGCCTCGAGCAGCACGGTGGTCGAAATGCCGAGCGTGCCCCAGACGATGATGGTCGGTAAGAGATGCGGCAGGATGTGGCGAAACAGGATGCGCGGCGCGCTCGCGCCGATGGTGCGTTCGGCATCGATGAACTCACGCTCCGCCAGCGATGAGGTCTCGGTGTAGATGACGCGGGCGGTCTGCACCCAGTTGACCAAAGCGATGACCATGGCGACGATCCACAGGCTGGGCTCGAACACCGCGGCCAGGCAAATGGCGAGCAGCAGTGCCGGAA
>NZ_RZRA01001057.1:0-1795 GCF_003998945.1 Mesorhizobium sp. M7A.F.Ca.CA.003.01.2.1
CATCTCGACCTCTCGCGCACAATTTTCCTCGGCTATTCGAACGGCGCCAATCTGGTTTCGAGCCTGATGCTGCTGCATCCGGGCCTTGTCGAACGCGCCGCGCTGCTGCGACCGATGCCGGTGCTCGATGATGTGCCGGCGACGGAGCTGTCAAAGGTGCGGGTGCTGATGATCGCCGGCGCCGCCGACCTCACCTATGCGCCTTTCGCCCCTGCTCTGGTGACATTGCTCAGTCGGCATGGCGCCGAGATCGACGCCAGGATTGTCTCATCAGGTCATGAATTCGGCAGCGCCGACGCGGCAATCGTCAGGCAATGGCTGGCGGGACCGGCGGCGGTGGCGCAGGCAGGCTGACAGGCTCGCCGCCACGACCAGCCGGCCTACCCTCTTCCCATCCGGTTCCAGGCATCCAGCCCAGCGATCTTGTAGGCTTCGGCGAGCGTTGGATAGTTGAAGGTGTTGTTGACGAAGAAGTCGACGGTGCCGCCGAGATTGATCACCGCCTGGCCGATGTGGATGAGCTCGGTGGCGCCCTCGCCGATGATGTGCGCGCCGAGCAGACGGCGCGTTTCGATCGAAAACAGCAGCTTCAGGAAGCCGGTGTTGACACCCATGATGTGGCCGCGCGAGGTCTCGCGAAAACGCGCCACGCCGACCTCGTAGGCCGCACCGCTCTCACGCACCTGTTCTTCGGACTGGCCGACCGTCGAGATTTCCGGCACCGCATAGATGCCATAGGGGAAAGTTTCCGGCGGCGGCGGCAAGGGCACTCCAAAGGCATGGCAGGCGGCCACCCTGCCCTGCTCCATCGAAGTCGAGGCCAGGCTCGGAAAGCCGATGACGTCGCCGGCGGCATAGATGTTGGGCACGCTGGTCTGGAAGGATTGCGGATCGACCTTGATGCGCCCTCTGGAGTCGGCGTCGATGCCGACGACATCCAGGCCCAGGCTGCCGACATTGCCGGTGCGGCCGGCGGCGTAGAGCACAACCTCGGAACGGATGGTGCGGCCATCGGCCAGTTCCACTTCGGCGGCGTCCGGCTTGGAGCGGATCTCCTTCACCGCGCTGCCCAGCCGGATGGTCATGCCGCGATCGCGCATCTGGTGGATGAAATCGTCGACGATCTCGCGGTCGACGAAATCGAGGATGGAGTTGCGCGGCTCGACCAAGGTTACCGGCACGTCGAGCGCGGAAAAGATCGTCGCATATTCGACGCCGATGACGCCGGCGCCGATCACGGTCAGCGTGCGCGGCAAGCGATCAAGCTCCAGCATCTCGTCGCTGTCGAAGACGCGGGTCTTGTCGAAAGGCACGTCGCGCGGGCGGTGCGGCCTGGTGCCGACCGCTATCAGCGCATTGGTAAAACCGACCTCGCTGTAATCGCCAGTGTCTGATGTCAGGCTGACCTTGTTGGGGCCAAGGAATTTCACCGCGGCGCGAGCGCTCTTGACCGTGTTGCGCATGAACTGGTGCTGCAGCACCTCGACCTCATGGTCGAGCGTCTTGTGCAGGCGCTCGACCAGATCGCCGACCGAGATATCCTGCTTGACCCGGTAGCCGCGCCCGTAGAAGCCGCGCTCGCGCCAGCCCGAAAGATTGAGCACCGTTTCGCGCAGCGTTTTCGATGGGATGGTCCCGGTATGCACCGAGACACCGCCCAGACGCCGGCCGCGGTCGACCACCAGCACGGACTTGCCGAGCTTGGCCGACTGCACCGCGGCACGGCGGCCGGAAGGGCCGCTGCCGATGACCAGCATGTCGTAGTCCATATTGCCCCGTCCCCTGTGCGCTCTGC
>NZ_RZRA01001058.1:0-1793 GCF_003998945.1 Mesorhizobium sp. M7A.F.Ca.CA.003.01.2.1
GCCGCATGGTCT
The DNA here is from genome assembly GCF_003998945.1 of Mesorhizobium sp. M7A.F.Ca.CA.003.01.2.1. Classification (NCBI taxonomy): domain Bacteria; kingdom Pseudomonadati; phylum Pseudomonadota; class Alphaproteobacteria; order Hyphomicrobiales; family Phyllobacteriaceae; genus Mesorhizobium; species Mesorhizobium sp. M7A.F.Ca.CA.003.01.2.1. The sequence goes on from NZ_RZRA01001058.1 coordinate 13, forward strand.
ATGAGTTCAACGGCTCGGCCTGCGAAGGCTATACGGTGAAATTCCGCTTCGTCACCCAGATCGTCACCGCTGACGGCACGAAGCTGACGGACCAGCAGACGACAACTTTCGAGGACGCCGAAGGCAAGACCTTTTCGTTCGTGACGAAATCCTTTTCCGACCAGAACCTCGACAAGGAGGTCAAGGGCATAGCCACGAAAGAGGCCAAGGGCCTGAAGGTCGATATCGACAAGCCCGAAAAGAACAGCGTCGAGCTGGCGACAACCCAATTCCCGACCCAGCATTTGGTCGAATTGATCGGCAAGGCCGAAAAAGGCGAGAATTTTTACGAAACCAACCTGTTCGACGGTTCCGAAGACGCCAACAAGGTGATGACCACCACCGTCGTTGTCGGCAAGAAAACCGATGCCGACAAGGCCGACCCGGAAGCTTCGGCACTGGCAAAGCTCGCCACCGACAAATACTGGCCGGTCGACATCGCCTATTTCGACGACACCAACAAGACCGGCGAAGAGGTTCCGGAATACCGTATCAGCTTCAAGCTGCATGAGAACGGCATCACCCGCGATCTCGTCATGGACTATGGCGACTTCTCGATGACCGGCAAGCTGGTCAACCTGTCGCTGTTCGACCAGACAAAACCTTGTCCCGCCAAATAGTGCCTGTCTAGGCAGCTGATTTGCCACGGCACGGCGTGGTCGTAACGAACGACTTGAACGTGCCGCAATCGTCCCTCAACCTCTTCCAGCGTCCAGGCGCGAGGGGGATCAGCTTGAGCAGGATCGATACGTTCGTCGCGCCGCGGCCCAACCCGGCACTGATCAGGGCCATGACATCCGTCAACCGGATCGTCATGCTGCGCGGCATTCCCGGGTTTCGGGATCTGTTGCCGTTCAATCGCCTGGCCGGTCTGCGCGGCGTCTCAAATGTCCGCCATATCGACTTTCCCGACGCCGATCTTGAGCGGCTGAAGGCCAGTTGCGGGGCAGGGAAGGCGACCTTCATCACGCCCAATCATCCCGAGTTCTTCACCGACTGGATGATCGACAAGGAAATCGTGTCGCAGGTCAGCCCGCTCACGGCCTCATGGGCGACCAATGGTGTCGTCAACGGCCTTGGCCGGCTGATGCAGAAGTTCTGGCTGGCCAACAATCTGATCGCCCAGATTCCCGGCAACAGCGGGGCAGCGAAGGAACACTCGATCGCCTGGGCCTTGAAAGGCCATGGCGTGCTGCTGCATCCCGAAGGCGGCGTCGGCTGGCATGCCAATGTCGTTGCGCCTTTGCTGCCGGGTGCCGTCGAGATGGGACTGGAGGCCCTCAAGCGCGGTCGGGCCACGGATCCCAATTTCAAGGTCTGGATCGCGCCCGTCGTCTGGAAGCTTGCCTTCACCGGCAACGTCGAAGCGGCACTGGCGAAGGAATGCGCCTATGTCGAGAAAAACCTCAAAATAGAACGCCAGGCGACCGACACGCTGCCGCAGCGCATTCACCATGTCTATTCGACACTGCTGGCCCGCGATGAAGCTGCCACCGGCATGCCGTTCGACCAAGGCGCTTCCTATGCCCAGCGTCAGAGGGTTTTGGTCACCGAGCTCAGCCGCCAGCTCGGCAAAAGCATCTCAGCCGACATTGATGTCACCGACATCACCGAGATTCTGCGGCGGGCGCGCCGCTGGCAGCGCGAAAACACTGGCGATGCCGAACGGCAAAGGCAGGTCCGCGCGCTCGTCGATAGGGTTCAGAGGCTGCAACGCGTCGGACCCTGGGCCTGCGCCAATC
>NZ_RZRA01001059.1:0-1792 GCF_003998945.1 Mesorhizobium sp. M7A.F.Ca.CA.003.01.2.1
ATCTCATCCGTCGCGTCCGCGCCATGGAGAGCCCGATAAGGCCGCAGATCCTGATTTCCCTGGTCGAGCTCGATATTGCTTCGATCATGCGGGCCAAGCGAGCCGGCGCCCAGGGCTATCTCTTGAAGCCGTTCAACCGCCCGCAGTTGCTCGAGCGCTTTCGCACCTTGAAGAGCGCACCTGATTCGGCATCCTTGAGCAACTCCAGAAAAAGTGCGTGACGGTCTTCTGCTCGGAAGCCCAGAAGCAGACCGTTACCAGCCCATCATGCAAAAACCCGGCCGAAGCCGGGTTTTTTATTGAAAAGATTCGAACGATTCGTCGCTCAGGCGCTGACGCGAATGTCTTCCGGTTCGCGCAGCACATAGCCGCGACCCCAGACCGTTTCGATGTAGTTCTGACCGCCCGATGCCGCGTCGAGCTTTTTGCGCAGCTTGCAGATGAAGACGTCGATGATTTTCAGCTCAGGCTCGTCCATGCCGCCATAGAGGTGGTTGAGGAACATTTCCTTGGTCAACGTGGTGCCCTTGCGTAGCGAGAGCAACTCCAGCATCTGGTATTCCTTGCCGGTCAGGTGCACGCGCTGGCCGCCGACTTCGACTGTCTTGGCATCGAGGTTGACCACCAGGTCGCCGGTGGTGATGACCGACTGGGCGTGGCCCTTGGAACGCCGCACGATGGCATGAATGCGGGCAACCAGCTCGTCCTTGTGGAATGGCTTGGTCATGTAGTCGTCTGCGCCGAAGCCGAGGCCGCGCACCTTGTCCTCGATGCCGGCCATGCCGGAGAGGATGAGAATAGGTGTTTTGACCTTGGAAAGGCGAAGCGTTCTCAAGACCTCGTAGCCTGACATGTCAGGCAGGTTGAGGTCGAGAAGAATGATATCGTAGTCGTAGAGCTTGCCTAGATCGACGCCCTCTTCACCGAGATCGGTCGTGTAGACGTTGAAACTTTCCGATTTCAGCATCAGTTCGATGCTTTGTGCGGTTGCACTGTCATCTTCTATCAGCAGAACACGCATTTTATTCCCCTTTTCTGCTGCCGGACCATTTCACGACCCGTCCGGACCCGGAGCAGTGGTTGCCTTGTGCAGAGGCTGCCATTGAATGGTTAACAAATCCTAATTTCCCGTCCATGACGGTACCAGATTTTTTAACCTCTTTCTACACCCTCTTGAATCTAATAACGAATCTCAGAACCAAATTCCTAATGCAACACATTAACAACCTGGACTAAGCGACTCCAGGGACTCATCGACGTCGCTTCCGCATCGGTGGCCGGAATTTTTACCCGGCCTTAAGTCCTGACCCGTATGATTAACAATGCCCGTAAACGAATGGTTACCGCCGGCAAAAAACTTTAGGGTTTTGTTTCCCATAGTTGGGGGAAAGCCGGTGGACACGGGTGCGGCCTGGGCGTTTCCAGGTGGTTTGGACGATAAGTGCGGGTGTGCGTTTCCGGGAGTACCGAATCATGAAGTCACGTGAAAACCTCGTTCGGCTGAAACAGTTTCAGGTGAATGAGAAGCGGCGGCAGCTGCTGCAGCTCGACATGATGATCGCCGAGTTCGAACGCATGGCCGTCGAGCTGGAGCTTCAGATTACCGCCGAGGAAAAGAAGGCCGGCATCACCGACATCAACCATTTCGCCTATCCGACCTTCGCCAAGGCGGCTCGCCTGCGCCGCGACAATCTCAGGAATTCCCAAAGCGACCTCGCCCAGCAGCGAAGCGCCGCCGAATCATTACTCGGCGAAGCTGAAGCGGAGCTTTCCAAAGCGGAAATGCTGGAAT
>NZ_RZRA01000105.1:0-8806 GCF_003998945.1 Mesorhizobium sp. M7A.F.Ca.CA.003.01.2.1
CAATTGGTTGATGCGGTCGTAGGCGAGGCTCTCGAAGGCCGACCGCCTCGGCACCCGCTCATGCAGGCAAAGCCGCGCCAGATCCTCACGCATGGCGCGCACGATGCGGTTGGCCGCGAGCCAAGGATCGGCCGGCAGCACGACGATGAAGACACCGATCGCCAGCAGGATGCCGACCAGGATCGACGCCGAACCGGCGAAGAAGGGTCCGGGATCGTAGGTCATCGCCTGGTGCGGACTGAGGAAGGCGAGAAAGTTGATGGCGAAAGCCGTCGCAACGCCGACATAGCGTGGATTGGCCATGGCCAGCGCCGTCGGCACCAGGATCGGCACGACAAACAGCATGAACCAGCCGAAGCCGGGCAGGGCGGGCAATGCGATCTGGCCGACGAGAAAGGCAAAGGGCAGCGCCAGAAGCGTTCCCTTGAAGAAACCCCAGGCGACCTGCACAGGGTCGGGGCGAGCAGCAAACAGGCTCGACACGACGGCGACGAGAATGACCGTGCCGGCGGCTTCCGACCATTTCGTCGTCAACCAGAAGGCCGCGACCAGCAGCGTCGCAAGGGCAGCGCGCACCGCGTTGCGCGATGCGCCGGCGTAATCGCGATGCACCACCAGCGCAGGCTGCCTGCTGCCCCTGGCCGGGCGCGTGGCAGGCGCACGCAGGGCATCGAGGCCGCGCAGCACCTGCTTGAGCGCATCGGCGAAATCGGCGGCAATGGTCAGGCGGGTGATCGTGCCGACCCTGTCGTCGCCCTGGTCGGTCGAGGCATCGGGCATTTGCCGGGCCTTGGCCGAGATGGTGTCGAGCCGCGCCACCCAAGGCGTGGTGTCGTCCAGCGCGCCGGGCTTCGCGGCCATTTCACCGACAAGGGCTTGCAACTCCGAACGCACCGGAATGAGCGCCGCATTCTTCGGAGCGGCATGCGAATGCAACGCACGTGCCGCCGACAGCGCCGAGAGCAGTTGTCCGATCGTGCGCCGGACCGGATGCGCGCGCGGCGCGAAGCTCGGCGCCTCGAGCCTGGCATAGGCGCGCATCTCGCCGAGCGTCTGGGTATCCGTGACCAGCTTTCGGTGCAGCGCGGACAGCGTTGCCGGGTCGCCGCCGGAGAACGCACCGCCGGCATAGGTGGCAAGATCGAGGATGCAGCGTTTCAGGCGCGAGACGATGGCGTCGCTGGCCAGTTTTGGCAGGATCAGCCGGCTGGTCAGGCCGGCGCAGACGATGCCGAGCACGATCTCGGCACAGCGCGCGACAGCGAGGTCGACGACGAGATGCGGCTGTCCGAAAGCGGGCAGGCCGATGATCATTGCGGTGTAGCCGGCCAGGGCGGCGCCATAGGCTTCCGGATTGCGCAGCAGCGACGAGACGAAGGTGCAGATGCCGATCCAGACGGCAAGCACAGTCACCAGCACCCAGGGGTTGGTGCCGAAAACGGTGGTGATGCCGATCGCGGCGATGCCGCCGACCAGCGTGCCGAGCAGCCGGTAGAAGCCCTTCGCCAGCACCATGCCGGCAACCGGCTGGGCGACGATGAACACCGTCATCATGGCCCATTGCGGATGGTCGAGCTTCAGCGCATAGGCTGCCAGCAGCGCGATCAAGCCGGCTGAAACGGTGCGCAAGGCAAAGATCCAGTCGGAGCGCGTCGGCTGCGTCAACCCGGCTAAACTCGTCCCGAAATAGCCTTTCAGCCGCGTCCTGGTCACATGCTCGTCTCCGCAGCTGGAGCCTTGTTATGGACCGGCTGGCGGCTAGATATCCAGCACTTCCGTCTCGGCGAATTCGGCGCGTTCCTGGATGAACCGGAAGCGGGCCTCCGGCTTCGTGCCCATCAACGCATCGACGGCGTCCTTGGTCGCCGTCTCGGCGTCGATTACATCGATCCTGAGCAGCGTTCGCTTCCTCGGATCCATGGTGGTTTCCTTGAGCTGGGCGGCCATCATCTCGCCCAGACCCTTGAAGCGGCCCAGTTCCACCTTGCCGCGCCCGGTGAATTCGGTGCGCAGGAGCTCGTCCTTGTGGGCGTCGTCTCGGGCATAGGCGACCTTGCCGCCTTGCCTGATCGAGTAAAGCGGCGGCACGGCGAGATAGAGATGGCCGCCACGCACCAGCGCCGGCATCTCCTGATAGAAGAAGGTGATCAGCAGCGAGGCGATATGGGCGCCGTCGACATCGGCGTCGGTCATGATGATCACGCGGTCGTAGCGCAGATCCTCATCGCGGTACTTCGAACGCGTACCGCAGCCGAGCGCCTGGATCAGGTCCGAAATCTGTTGGTTGGCCGCCAGCTTATCGTTGCCGGCGCTGGCGACGTTGAGGATTTTGCCGCGCAATGGCAGCACGGCCTGGCTGGCGCGGTCGCGCGCCTGCTTGGCCGAGCCGCCGGCCGAGTCGCCTTCGACGATGAACAGTTCTGCACCGGCCGCGGCATTCTGCGTGCAGTCGGCGAGCTTGCCCGGCAGCCGCAGCTTGCGCACCGCGCTCTTGCGCGACACTTCCTTTTCCTGGCGCCGGCGCACCCGCTCGTCGGCGCGTGCGATCACCCATTCGAGCAGCTTCGAGGCTTCCTGCGGATTGTCGGCCAGCCAATGGTCGAACGGATCGCGGATCGCGGTCTCGACAATTCGAATTGCCTCGATCGTCGCCAGCCTGTCCTTGGTCTGTCCGACGAATTCCGGCTCGCGGATGAACACCGACAGCATGCCCGCCGCCGAGATCATGACGTCTTCCGAGGTGACGATCGACGCGCGCTTGTTGCCGACGAGGTCGGCATAGGCGCGCAGGCCTCGCGTCAAAACGTTGCGGAAGCCGGCCTCGTGGGTGCCGCCTTCGCCGGTCGGGATGGTGTTGCAGTAGGAATTGATGAAGCCGTCGCCGCCGAACCAGGTCACCGCCCATTCGAGCGAGCCGTGGCCGCCCTGTTTCTCGCTCTTGCCGGCGAAAATCTCGCGCGTTACCTGGAAGTCGTCGCCGAGCGATGCCTTGAGATAGTCCTTCAGGCCGCCGGGAAAATGGAATTCCGCCTTGGCCGGCGTCTGGTCTTTTTCCTTGATCAGCGACGGATCGCAGGTCCAGCGGATTTCGACGCCGCCGAACAGATAGGCTTTCGAGCGCGTCATACGGTAGAGCCGCGCCGGTTCGAACGCCGCGCCCTTGCCGAAAATCTGCTCGTCGGGGTGGAAGCGGATCTTTGTGCCGCGCCGGTTGTGGACCTCGCCCAACTGTTCCAGGCCGGTCACGGGAACGCCGCGCGAGAATTTTTGCCGATAGAGTTGCCGTCCCCGCGCGACCTCGACCTCGAGATGGTCCGACAGCGCGTTGACCACGGATACGCCGACGCCATGCAGGCCGCCTGATGTCTCGTAAACCTTGGAGTCGAACTTGCCGCCCGAATGCAGCGTCGTCATGATCACTTCAAGCGCCGGCTTCTTGAACTTCGGGTGCGGATCGATCGGGATGCCGCGGCCATTGTCGGTCACGGCGAGATAGCCGTCGGCCGAAAGCTCGACATCGATGAAGGTGGCGTGGCCGGCAACCGCTTCGTCCATCGAATTGTCGATGACCTCGGCGAACAGATGGTGCATCGCCTTGTCGTCCGTGCCGCCGATATACATGCCTGGCCGGCGGCGCACCGGCTCCAGCCCTTCCAGCACCTCGATGTCGGCGGCGCTATAGCCCTCGCTGCCGTCCTTGGTCGAGGCAGGACGCTTGGTGGCTTGCACCACCAGTGGATCCGCCGGGCGCGCAGCGGTACGCACCGGCTGCGGCTGCTTGTCCATATTGCCGAAGAGATCGTTGCTGTCGTCCATGCCTGCCATAGGTTCCGGTGCTGCGAATCACCTCGCGATACTGCCACGCTTTTCAGCGCCAAGCGACCGAGGTTCCTGTTCCGTTCGGGGATCTGGGCCCTCTTACCCCAAAACCATTCGATAACCAAGCCGGCGGAAATAGATCCGATACCAACGCCCGGGATTCCTGATTCTTTAACAATGCCGCCTAACGTGAGCCCAACTAAATAAGAAACTGCTGATATCAGGGGTTTAGGCGTGAGGGGCAAGGCCATATCGATGATCGGCATCGCCGCCGTTTTCGGCGCGATCTCGATCTTTGCCGCGGATTTCTGGGTCAAAAGCCAGGCCAAGGCCGATTCCGAAGAGAAGACGTCGTCGATTCCGGCACCTGTCGTGCCGAAAGTCGAATTCAAGACCATCGTGGTGGCGAATGCCCCGTTGCGCTACGGCATGGAGCTCGACCGCGCGCAGCTCAGCGAAATCCCGTGGTCGCAAGAGTCCGTGCCGCAGGGCGCCTTCACCACCATCAATGCGTTGCTCGCCGACGGCAGCCGCGTGGTGCTGTCGCCGATCGAGGTCAACGAACCGGTGCTGCTGGCCAAGCTGTCCGGCCCGAATGGCCGCGCGACGCTCTCCAACATGATGACGCCCGGAATGCGGGCGGTCACCATCCGCACCGACGAGATCGCCGGAGTCGGCGGCTTCGTCACGCCCGGTGACCGCGTTGACGTGGTGCTGACGCGCGATGCCGGCGAAATTCAGGAAGTGGCCAAGAATGCGCAAGGCGCTGCCGGTTCCACCATCACCTCCGAGATCGTTGTCGCCGATGCCAAGGTGCTGAGCGTCGGGCAGGGCGCCGACGAGCGCCAGACGACGCCGCAGATTTCCAATTCGGTGACCATCGAGGTGACGACGGACGGCGCGCAGAAAGTAGCGCTGGCCCGCACCGTCGGCACGCTCTCGCTGTCGCTTCGGTCCGCCAGCGAAGGCGCTGACGGCAAGAGCGGCGTCACCACCATCTCCTCCTTCGGCGGATCGGTCGCCTCGAATGTGCAGGCCGCGGCCGGCTCGGTGTTCGACGCCGTCACCAAGGAGCCGGAGAAACCGAAGTTCAAGACGGTCATCGTAACGCGCGGCACGAAGGCCGAGGAATACCAGGTTCCTTCGCGGGACCAGAAATAAACCAGTGGGGACTGGGTGAGGGACGGGACAATGTTCGGGCTGTTCATATATCGGGTCATGACGCGGTTGCGCGTTTTGCGCGCCGTGGCTGTCGCGTCTTCGCTGGCCGCTGCGGTGATGCTGGCCTTGGGCGCCTCGGCGGCGAGAGCTGACAACGACGTCGTCTACGTGTCGTCGACCAAGAATGCGTCAATCAAGGTTGCCAAGGGCAAGCCGAAGACGATCATCACCAGTGCTGCCTTCTACCAGATCGTCATCGGCGATCCGGAGATCGCCAACGTCAATCCGCTGACCGACAAATCCTTCTATGTGCTCGGCAACAATCTCGGCACCACCGGGATTGCGCTGTTCGATGAGAAAAAGCAGCTTGTCGGCACCGTCGACATCGAGGTGACGCTCGACACCGACCAACTGGCCAGCACCATTCGCGCCAGCGTGCCGGATGCCAGGATCAAGGTCGGATCGGCCAATGGCCGTGTCGTGCTGTCGGGCGAGGCCGACGATGCCGTCGCCGCCGAAAAGGCAAACAAGATCGCGACGCGCTTTTCCGGTGCCGAGGAGGTGATCAACTCGGTCAACATCTCATCTTCGCAGCAGGTCCAGCTCAACGTCCGCTTTGTCGAGATCAACCGCCAGGCGGGCCAGGATCTGGGTGCCAAATACGCCGCCAATTTCGCCTATGGCCTTGGCGGCCGCGACGTCTCGATCGATCCGGGCACAGTGCCGGCGGCCGGTACTGGCGAGATCATCGGTCGTCTCCTATCGAACGGCGTATCGATCGATATTGCCATCAAGGCGCTGGAGGAGCGCGGCTTGGCGCGGCGACTGGCCGAGCCGAACCTGATCGCCCGGTCCGGTCAGACGGCGAGCTTCCTCGCCGGCGGCGAGTTCCCGATCCCGGTCTCGGAGGACAACGGCAAGATCTCGGTCAGCTACAAGAAATACGGCGTCAGCCTGGATTTCACGCCGACGGTTCTGAAAGACGGGCTGGTCAGCCTTGATATCGCGCCGGAAGTCTCCTCGATCGATGCGTCGGCCTCCTACAATATCGGGACGATCTCGGTTCCTGGCTTCATCGTGCGCCGTGCCAGGACGTCAGTCGACCTGAAGAACGGCCAGAGCTTCATGATCGCTGGACTGCTGCAGTCGCAAAACGACATCACCACGTCGCGCATTCCGGGCCTCGGCAAGATGCCGGTGCTTGGGGCTCTGTTCTCGTCCAAATCCTATCAGCGGCGCGAGACCGACCTCGTCATCATCGTAACGCCCTATCTGGTCAAGCCGGTCGATCCGTCGAAGAAGCTCGTCGAGCCGACAGATGGCACGCAGCCGGCCAGCAATGCCGACTATTTTCTCAACAACACCGAGGAAGTGAAGGATTCCGATGCCGGTCGCACCGTGGCGCTGGCAGACGGCCGCGTCACTCAACCTGCAGCGGCCGCTTCGGCTGGGCATTTCCTCGACCTGCCGAAGGATTGAAGCCATGCGTCTGGTCTTTGGATCGAGCGTCGCCTTGCTGCTGGCCGGCTTTGCCGCTGGCTGCACCAGCGACGACTATGTGCGCAGCGAAGGGCCAACGGCCGGCGCCGGCAATGCGCAGGCCGCCAACACCGTCATGCAGATGGTCGATCCCTGGAAATACGGGGTCCAGAACACCAGGCTCCTGGTGCCGGCCCAACGAGGCAGTGCCGCGGCTGTCACACCCGATCAGGCGGCCGGTGCCAAGGCGTCGCAGTCGACCACAGGCAACTGATTCAACGGGCAACTGGTCAACGGGCGACCTGACAGGCTGACAGAATGGCAAACGGCATCAAGACCAGGAAGATCCTGCTCGTATCGACCGACAGGACGTTTGCGCAGGACACGCGCACCGCATTTTCCGCCTCCGAGATCATACAGCTCTCGACGGTGGAGAAGAACGTTACCGAGTTGCGCGGTGAGATCCAGGAAGCCGACTTCGGCGCCATCATCGTCGACATGGATGCGGCAAGGCTGGAGGAGGTCGAGTCGCTGCAGCGCATCATGCGTCGGCTGGAGGACAAGGTTCCGGTCGTCGTCGTCACCCAGGAGTTCAACGCGGCCGCGGTGCGTATTCTCGTGCAGCTCAAGGTCGCGGATTTCCTGGTCAAGCCGATCACCACGGCCGATCTGGTGCGCTCCGTGGTACGGGCGCTGCAAGGGCCCGGGCGCGAGGAAAACACCGAGTCGCAAATCTATACCTTCATGCCTGCGGCGGCGGCGTCGGCACCACGACGCTGGCGCTGCAGACCGCCTTCCAGCTGCATCACTCGGTGACGCGCGGAGCCTCGACCTGCGTCGTCGATCTCAACTTCCAGCAGGGCGCCTGTGCCGAATATCTCGACCTCGAACCGCGTTTCGACATCACCGAGATCGAGAACCAGCCCGAGCGTCTCGACCGCCAACTGCTCGACGTGATGCTGTCCAAGCATGCCAGCGGGCTTTGCGTGCTGGCGGCACCGGCGCATCCAGCCGAGATGCGCTCGTTCAAGACCGATGTCGTGGTGCGCATGCTGGATCTCGTTTCGGCCTATTTCGACAATGTCGTCATCGACATGCCCCGCACCTGGTTTCCATGGACGGAGACCGTGCTGCTCGGTTCCAACAAGCTCTACATCGTCGCGGAAATGACGGTGCCGTGCCTGCGCCACACCCAGCGGCTGATCCAGGCGGTCTACGAGACGGCCGGCAAGGAAGTGAAGCCGAACGTCATCGTCAACCGTTTCGAACAGAAGATGTTCGATAACGGCATCAAGCAGGCGGACGTCCAGGAAATCCTTGGCGAGCATTTCGTCGGCGGCATCGCCAACAACTACCGGCTGGTGCGCGAAGCAGTCGATCGCGGCGTACCGCTGCACGAGATCGATCCCAACGCCAATGTCGTCAACGATCTGAAGAAGATCATCCTGCCGGAAGAAGCGGTCCCGACCCGGGCGAAATCGCGCTCGCTGTTTGGCATGGGCCGTGGATTGCTGAAGAGGAAAGCCGGATGACCAGCCGCTTCTCCACCCTGCAGAACCGCGATGCGCGTCCGCAGCGCGCGCATGAGACGACGCCGGTCGCCCATCATGCCGTCGTCATACCAACCAGCCGAAAGGCTTTGCCGGCAAAGCCGGAAGCAGCGCTGGCAAAGAATGCCAACAAGGTGCTCGATGCGCGCGTGCGTATCCACCGGCTGCTGCTCGAAGAGATCAATCTTGTCGCGCTGGAGCGTTTGCCGAAGGATGAGATGCGCCGGCAAGTGCATGACTTCGTTTCGGAAAAGACCAAGCAGGAGCGGATGGCGATCAACACCGTCGAGCTTGATGCGCTGGTCGACGACATCGTCGACGAGATGGTCGGCCTCGGTCCGCTCGAGCCGCTGCTCAAGGATCCCGACATCAACGATATCCTGATCAACGGCCACATGAACTGCTTTGTCGAAAAGAAAGGCAAGCTGCAGCCGGTCCACATTCCGTTCAAGGACGAGGCGCATCTCCTGCGCATCGTCAACAAGATCGTCGCCGCGGTCGGTCGCCGCGTCGACGAATCGCAGCCGATGGTCGATGCCCGCATGCTGGACGGCTCGCGCTTCAACGCGGCCATCCGCCCGGTTGCGGTCGACGGCCCGCTGGTGTCGATCCGCAAATTCTCCAAGAACAAGCTCGGCCTGCATAAACTGGTCGAATTCGGCGCCATCACCCAGAACATGGCCGAAGTGCTGGCGGCGGCCGTGCATGCCCGCAAGACGACGATCATTTCGGGCGGCACCGGCACCGGCAAGACGACCATGCTCAATGCACTGTCGGCCTTCATTCCGGAAGACGAG
>NZ_RZRA01001060.1:0-1790 GCF_003998945.1 Mesorhizobium sp. M7A.F.Ca.CA.003.01.2.1
CCGCCCGCCGCCTTTATCGAGGACGCGGTGGCGATCATCGGCGGCCTGCTGATCGTAGCGGCGGTGGCATGACGACGAAAATCTTCGACGCCATCATCATCGGTGCCGGACAGGCTGGCCCTCCGCTGGCCGGGCGGCTGACGGCCGCCGGCATGAGCGTCGCGCTGATCGAGCGCAAGCTGGTCGGCGGCACCTGCGTCAACACCGGCTGCATGCCGACCAAGACCATGGTCGCCAGCGCCTATGCCGCGCATCTGGCGCGCCGCGCCGCCGACTATGGCGTGACGCTCTCCGGGCCGGTCGGCGTGGATTACAAGGTGATCAAGGCGCGCAAGGACAAGGTCACAAACGACGCTCGCGGCAATCTCGAGACCTGGATTGCCGGCATGGACAAGTGCACCCTCTATCGCGGCCATGCGCGTTTCGAATCCGCCAACACGGTGCGCGTCGGCGACGATCTGCTGACCGCCGAAAAGATCTTCCTCAACACCGGCGGCCGCGCCTCGGTGCCCGACCTTCCCGGCATCCACGACATCGACTATCTGACCAACTCGTCGATGATGGATCTCGACGTGCTGCCGCGCCATCTCGTCGTCGTCGGCGGCAGCTACATCTCGCTCGAATTCGCTCAGATGTTCCGCCGCTTCGGCGCGGAAGTCACCGTCGTCGAGAAGAGCCCGCGCCTGACCGGCCGCGAGGACGAGGATGTCTCCGCCGCCATCCTGTCGATCCTCGAAAACGAAGGCATCGCGGTCCATGTCGGCGCCGACGACATTGCCTTCGCCAGACAGGGTGACGACATCGCCGTGACCTTCTCCGCCGGCAAGCCACCGGCGGTCGGCTCGCATGTGCTGCTGGCGCTGGGGCGCACGCCCAACACCGACGATCTCGGCCTGGAAAGGGCCGGCGTCGAGGTCGACAAGCGCGGTTTTGTCACCGTCGACGACCAGCTGCGCACCAGCGTGCCCGGCATCTGGGCGATGGGCGACTGCAACGGCAGGGGCGCCTTCACCCACACCTCCTACAACGACTACGAGATCGTCGCCGCCAATTTGCTCGACAACGATCCGCGGAGGGTCAGCGACCGGATCGAAGCCTATGCGCTCTACATCGACCCGCCGCTTGGCCGCTGCGGCATGACCGAGGCCGCAGTGAAGAAATCCGGCCGTCGCGCGCTGGTCGGCCAGCGGCCGATGACCCGCGTCGGCCGCGCTATCGAAAAGGGCGAGACGCAGGGTTTCATGAAAATCCTGGTCGATGCCGACACCAGGGAGATCCTCGGCTGCTCGGTGCTCGGCCCCGGCGGCGACGAGGCTATCCATTGTGTGCTCGACCTGATGTACGCCAAGGCGCCCGTCGACACGCTGGCGCGTGCCGTGCACATCCATCCCAATGTTTCGGAGTTGCTGCCCACCATTGCCCAGGAGCTGAAGCCGCTGGCGTGACAGCCCGTTGAAGACCCATTTTAAAGCTCTTCCTTTTCTGCATCGCTGCAATGCAGCAATGCAGCTTGCGCACGGTGGCGTGCTTCGCGCAGTCTGGAATTGAACCGATTCAGTCTGGACGCACCATGCCCTTGCCGATCCTTGCGCTTGCCATTGCGTCCTTCTGCATCGGCACCACCGAATTCGTCATCATGGGCTTGCTGCCTGAGGTCGCCGCCGACCTCGGCGTGTCGATCCCCGCGGCGGGCCTGCTGGTTACCGGATATGCGCTGGGCGTCGTCTTCGGCGCCCCGATCGTCGCCATGGCCACTGCGCATTTGCCGCGCAAGCCGGTGCTGGTCGGGC
>NZ_RZRA01001061.1:0-1786 GCF_003998945.1 Mesorhizobium sp. M7A.F.Ca.CA.003.01.2.1
GGAGCAAGGGGGAGGCGGGGGGGGGGGGAGCGCCGGCTTCCGCGATTGGTCGCTGCCGACGATTGCCGCATGGCGTGCACTCACCACCCTCTTTCTCTCCATCCTCTTCCTCATCCTGCCGGCGCTCACCGCGCGGGCCATGGAGATCCAGTCCGTCACCTCGCCAAAGGGCATCACCGCCTGGTTGGTCGAGGATTATTCCGTGCCGGTCGTGGCCATCCGCTTCGTCTTTGGCGGCGGCTCGACGCAGGATCCTGTCGGCAAGGAAGGACTGGCCAATCTGATGACCGGCCTGTTCGACGAAGGCGCCGGCCCGCTCGATAGTGAAGACTTCCAGATCAAGCTCGACGATGCCGGCGCCGAGATGAGCTTCGACGAGAGCCGCGACGGCATCTACGGCTCGATGCGCATGCTGGCCGAGCAGCGCGACCAGGCCTTCGACCTGCTGCGGCTGGCGGTCAACGAGCCGCGCTTCGACCAGTTGCCGATCGACCGCATCCGTTCCCAGATCCTGTCCGGCATCATCGCCGGCGAAAACGACCCGGACACGGTGGCGCAGAACAAATGGGCGCGCGCCCTCTATGGCGACCATCCCTATTCCCGCTCCGATCAGGGCACCAAGGAAAGCATCGCCGCCATCACGTCCGATGATCTGAAAGGCCTGCACAAAGCGGTGTTCGCGCGCGGCGGCCTGCATGTCGCCGTAGTCGGCGCCATCGACGCGGAGACGCTGAAGAAGAAGCTCGACATGGTGTTCGGCGACCTGCCGCAGAACCAGGCGCTGAGGCCTGTGGCCGATATCGACCCGAAGCTGGCGCAGCATATCGAGGTCGACTACGACCTGCCGCAGACCTCCCTGCAGCTCGCCTTTCCCGGCGTGAAGCGCAAGGCGGCGGATTTCTTCCCCGCCGTGCTGATGAACGAGATCCTCGGCGGCGGCACCTTCACCTCGCGCCTGTTCCAGGAAGTGCGCGAAAAGCGCGGACTGGCCTACAGTGTCAACTCCTCGCTCATCAACCAGGACCACGCTAACGCGTTGATCGTCAGCACCGGCACCCGGTCCGACCGTGCGGCCGAGACGCTTGGCATCGTCCGCGATGTCGTCAAGCAATTGGCCGAACAAGGCCCGACCGAAGCGGAACTGGCGGCGACCAAGAAATACATGATCGGCGCCTACGCCATCAACAATCTGGACTCGTCCAGCGCCATCGCCTCGACATTGGTCGAGTTGCAGCTCGACGATCTCGGCATCGACTACATGCAGCGCCGCGCCGGCTACATCAATGCGGTGACGCTCGAACAGGTCAAGGCGGCGGCGAAAAAGCTGCTGACCACCGAGCCGACCATCATGGTCATCGGCCCGAAACTGGCCGGAGCCGGCAAGGGATGAGCCCCACCTTCGGCATCGCCTTCGGCGGCGGCGGCGCGCGCGGGCTGGCCCACATCCATGTCATCGAGGCGCTGGACGAGCTCGGCATCAAGCCGGTGGCGATTGCCGGCTCGTCGATCGGCGCCATCATGGGTGCCGGCATGGCATCGGGTATGGCCGGCAAGGACATCCACGACTACGCCCGCTCGATCCTCGGCCGCCGCGCCGAGGTGGCCAGCCGCATGTGGCGGGCGCGGCCGGGCACGATAGCCGAAGCCATGCAGAACGGCATCCGCGTCAGCCAGTTCAATGTCGAGCGCATCCTGAAAGCCTTTCTGCCCGAGGCCATCCCCGAAACCTTTGCCGAGCTGAAGATCCCGCTGAAGGTGACGGCGACCGACTATTTCGGTCACAAGC
>NZ_RZRA01001062.1:0-1784 GCF_003998945.1 Mesorhizobium sp. M7A.F.Ca.CA.003.01.2.1
ACTGACCATCCGCGCCAACCAGAAGTGCTTTGTGACGCGGCCGCAGGGTGTCGACGACGCGCTTTCCAATCGCTTCATTCTAACCGCCAACATCGAAGCCAGGGATGGCGGCAAGGAGATCGCCCACGGCAACGGCAAGGTGGTGCGCGCCCGTCTGTCCGACGCGCTTTATTTCTGGACGACCGACCAGGGCGATTTGCCTGACCTGGCTGAGCTCGAGGCATCGGCGGAAAAATTCGGGCTTGATCTCAAGAAGCCTCTCGACCAGCGCATGGCCCGCCTCGACCATCTCGGCGTGACTTTCCACGCCAAGCTCGGCACGCAGGGCGAACGGGTGGAGCGGATCAAGCGATTGGCGGAAGAACTGGCTCCGACAGTCGGCGCCGATCCCGCACTCGCGCGCCGCGCTGCCGTCTTGGCCAAGGCAGATCTCACCACCGAAGTCGTCGGCGAGTTCCCGGAACTGCAAGGCGCCATGGGCCGCAAATATGCGCTGCTTCAGGGCGAGCATGCATCGGTCGCCGCTGCAGCGGAGGAACACTACAAGCCGCAAGGCCCGTCCGATCGCGTATCGAGCGATCCGGTTTCGATCACAGTGGCGCTTGCCGATAAGCTCGATACGCTGGTCGGTTTCTGGGCAATCGACGAAAAGCCGACTGGGTCGAAGGATCCCTATGCGCTGCGTAGAGCGGCGCTGGGTGTGGTTAGAATATTGGTCGAGAATGATATTCGACTGGCGCTGGCAGCCATCGTCGGGAAAGCGTCTGACCTTCTGTCCTTCTTCCACGACCGCCTGAAAGTCTACCTCCGCGATCAGGGCGCCCGGCACGATCTCATCGATGCCGTCATCACGCCGCAGTCCGACGACCTCTTGCAGATCGTCCGCCGCGTCGAGGCGCTCGGCGCCTTCCTCGACACCGAGGACGGCAAGAACCTGCTCGCCGGCACTAAGCGCGCGGCCAACATTCTGGCTGCCGAGGAGAAAAAGAAAACGGCGGTCGCCGAAACCGTTGAGCCGGCGCTGTTTCGCGCGGATACCGAGAAATCGCTGTTTGCGGCGGTGAACCAGGCTGAGAAGCAAGCCGGCGAAGCGATTCAAAACGATGATTTTTCCGGCGCCTTGCTGGCGCTTAGCGTGTTGCGCGAGCCGGTTGATTCATTCTTTGAGCATGTTCTTGTAAACGATGAGGATCAGGCGGTGCGTGCCAACCGCCTGGCGCTGCTCGCCCGCATCCGCACGGCCACCGGTCAGGTCGCGGATTTCTCCAGGATCGCAGGTTAAGGCGAAGAAAATATTCTCTGCTACCGGCCGTTCGAGCCGGCTTACAGTCATATGGCGATGATCTCTCCGTGGCAAAAGGGACATGTTCCCCAACCCCACGGAGGCTTCCATGAATTCCGATCACGAAATCGAAGTGACAGAAGAAACTCCCGCCGAGGCGCTTGAATCCGCTTCCGAAACCATTCTCGATCATGCCGCCGCCGCAGCGATCGAAGCCGCTGACCTGTCTGATGACGACGAAGACGGCGACGATGAAGAAGGCGAAGAGTCCACCGAAGCTGCCACGCTCTCGGATGACGACGAAGATGAAGACGAGGACGAAGACGACGCCGAGGACAGCGTGAAGGCTGAAGGCGACGAGTCCGAAGAAGAAGACGACGACAAGGAAGAAGCGGCCTGATCTTTTCAGCCGCCGAGTCTATCGATGGCAAGGCGGCGCCGAGGCGCCGCCTTTTGCTATCAGCCGTCCCCGAAGCCGACTGTCAGCCGCCCCGGCGACGGC
>NZ_RZRA01001063.1:0-1778 GCF_003998945.1 Mesorhizobium sp. M7A.F.Ca.CA.003.01.2.1
GTCCTGATAGTAGGTGATGACAACCGGAACCGGCGATCCCTTTTCCATTTCCTGGGTCTGCGCGTTGAACGCCTTGCAGAACTCCATGATGTTGATGCCACGCTGACCAAGCGCCGGGCCGATCGGGGGAGACGGCGTAGCCGATCCCGCTTTCACCTGGAGCTTGAGCTGGCCTGCAATTTTCTTAGCCATCTCTTTTCCTGCCTTTGTCTATGCCGGTCATGCCGGCGGTTGCAGTCTGGTGGTGCGATCCATGCGGCCGGCTAAAGCCGCATTCGTCTCCCACCGTTCTCAGGCCGCGCTTCCGCGCCGCCTCCCCTGACCGCCAAACCGGCTTCAGGGATTTCGGATCAGCCCTTTTCGACCTGCCCGAATTCCAGATCGACAGGCACGGCGCGCCCGAAGATCGAAACTTCCACCTTGAGCCGCGCCCGCTCCTCGTCCACTTCCTGGACGAAACCGTTGAACGACGCGAAGGGACCATCCGAAACGCGGATCGCTTCGCCGATCTCGAACGTGACCGAGGGCTTGGGCCGCTCGACGCCTTCCTGCACCTGGTTCAGGATGCGCTGCGCTTCCGCCTCGGTGATCGGCACCGGCTTGGAGTCACCCAGGAAGCCGGTGACCTTCGGCGTGTTCTTGACCAGCGAGAACACGGCGTCGGTCAGATTGGCCTTCAGCAGCACATAGCCCGGGAAGAACTTGCGCTCGGCATCGACCTTGCGGCCGCGGCGAACTTCGACGACCTTCTCGGTCGGAACCACGATCTGGTGGATGTCGGCAGACAGGCCCTTCTGCTTGGCCTTGTTCTCGATATCCTCGGCGACCTTCTTTTCAAAGTTCGAATAGGCGTGGACGATGTACCAGCGCGCGGTCATTTCAAGACTTCTCCGTAATCGCCGGACTTAGCGTCCGATGCCCAGAATCTGTTCGACCGCGAGGCCCATGAGCTGATCAGCGGTGAAGAAAAAGATCATCGCGATCACTGCGAAGGCCAGAACCATCACCGTCGAGATCATCGTTTCGCGCCGCGACGGCCAAGTCACCTTGGCGGTCTCCGCGCGAACCTGCTGGAGAAAGACGAAAGGATTTGTGGTTTTCGAAGCCATATGCCGCTCTGTCTTCAAGACCCGTTGGCCGGGTCTCCTGGATGATCCCGCTGGCCGGGACGTGCCGCCTGAGCGAATTTCGCGCCGAATCAGCGCAATCATTTCGCCCATGCAAATCAGACGCGTAAAGCCGGTTTCCCAGCTCCACGCGTCGCGTGTCTGTTTCGTCTACATAAAACCGATTCTTGATCCACGCAAGTGGCAAGTCTCCGCTTTATGACCAAACACCGCCTCGGAACCATCCAGTCGTTCCGTCCCGGCTATGGCGCTCTTATGCCCCAATCGACCCTATATGGCAAGCGGGTCGCCGATTTTCAAAGGCCGGACCATGGAAATATCGTTTTGAACGCCATTCCGAAACGGCGAGACATTGGGTTGAATGCCATTCAGGGAATGGCACGGGCAGCAGGGCTCGAACCTACGACCTGCGGTTTTGGAGACCGCCGCTCTACCAACTGAGCTATGCCCGTACGTGCGCATGTCGGCGCAGCAGGCGCTTCCTAAAAGCTTCCGCACGCTCTGTAAAGAGCGGTTTGCATGCAAACACGCCTTAACCTCTGCGCCAGAAATCGGGATAGTCGACAACCAGCCCGTTGCGGTCGATTTCAAGTTCCCGCCTGAAGTCGCTGGCGCGCGATTCATAGAGATATCGCCTGCCCTCTTCGAGGC
>NZ_RZRA01001064.1:0-1777 GCF_003998945.1 Mesorhizobium sp. M7A.F.Ca.CA.003.01.2.1
CTTCTTCTTCGGCTGGATCAGGCCGCGCTCGACCAAAAGCTCGGCGATCTGCACCGCGTTGAGTGCGGCGCCCTTGCGCAGATTGTCGGAGACGATCCACATCGACAGGCCGTTGTCGATGGTCGAATCCTCGCGGATGCGCGAGATGAAGGTGGCGTCCTCGCCGGCCGATTCCAGCGGCGTGATGTAGCCTCCGTCCTCGCGCTTGTCCAAGACCTGGCAGCCTGGGGCTTCACGCAGGATATCCCGCGCGTCGTCGGCGGTGATCGGCTTTTCGAACTCGATGTTGACCGCTTCCGAGTGGCCGATGAACACCGGCACGCGCACGCAGGTCGCCGTCAGCTTGATCTTGGGATCGAGCATCTTCTTGGTCTCGGCGACCATCTTCCATTCTTCCTTGGTGAAGCCGTCGTCGAGGAAGACGTCGATATGCGGGATGACGTTGAAGGCGATGCGCTTGGTGAACTTCTTGACGTCGACGGTGTCGGCGACAAACACCGCGCGTGTCTGCGTGAACAGCTCGTCCATGCCTTCCTTGCCGGCGCCAGACACCGACTGGTAGGTGGCGACAACGACGCGCTTGATGGTGGCGAAATCGTGCAGCGGCTTCAGCGCCACCACCAGCTGCGCCGTCGAGCAGTTCGGATTGGCGATGATGTTCTTGCGCGTGAACAGCGAGATCGCGTCCGGGTTCACTTCCGGCACGATCAGCGGCACGTCCTGGTCGTAGCGGAAGGCCGACGAATTATCGATGACGACGCAGCCCTGCTTGCCGATCTTCGGCGACCATTCCTTGGAGACGTTGCCGCCGGCCGACATGATGCAGATATCGGTGTCGGAAAAATCATACTGGTCAAGCGACTTCACCTTCAGCGTGCGGTCGCCGAACGACACTTCCGTGCCCTGGCTGCGCCGTGAGGCCAGCGCCACCACCTCGCTTACCGGAAAGCCGCGCTCTTCCAGTATGTTGAGCATTTCCCGGCCCACATTGCCCGTGGCGCCGACGATCGCTACCTTGAAACTCATCGAAAAATCTCCTGTCCCTCTCCGCTTGGTTTTTGGAGAAACCCGCTGGCCGCTGCGGGTTCCGTCCCCCGGGCCGAACCCGGGAGAGGGTGGTTAGGCCAAGGGAATCACACCGTTTTGGTGGTGGTTTTGCCAGTTTTCTCGGCCAAGAATGTGGTTTTGCTGAAACGAGGAGATGCGCCGACGCGCCCGGCCCAATGATGTGCATTGAGGCTGGGGGCATCGAATGCAGGAAGAGCCGTCAAAAGGCCGCGCATCGAAACTGTCCCGTTCGGTGCCGGCTTTTACGCGGTTTGCGGCAAGAGTCAATTGCCGAGCGGCGCCTGGTTTTGCGCGCGCCCTGTACAATCGCGGCTGCGCGAAGTACGAACGGCCAAGATTGTTTGGCTGGCGCGAGGCCCGCCCCGGCATGTGCTCCGTGATGAGCGCGGACCCTAAAATTCCGAAAGAGTGAGATGTCCAACTTCGAAGCACTTGTTCCAGCGCTTGCCAGGGCGCTGGAGAAACGCGGCTATTCCGAGCTGACGCCCGTCCAGAAGGCGGTCGTGGCGCCCGAGCTCGGCGAGGCCGATGCGCTGGTTTCGGCGCAGACCGGCTCCGGCAAGACGGTGGCCTTCGGCCTCGCTCTGGCGCCGACCCTGCTTGAGGGCGCGGAGCGCTTCGGCCACGCCGCCGCACCGCTGGCGCTGGCGGTGGCGCCGACGCGCGAACTCGCCTTGCAGGTGACGCGCGAACTGGAATGGCTCTACGA
>NZ_RZRA01001065.1:0-1774 GCF_003998945.1 Mesorhizobium sp. M7A.F.Ca.CA.003.01.2.1
CCATGGCGATGTTGCGGTCGCGCGCCCGCAGATTGTTGACGGTGCGATCGCCAATGGCGATCCTGCCGCCCGAGATCGTTTCAAGTCCGGCAATCATGCGCAGCAGCGTCGACTTCCCGCAGCCCGACGGGCCGACCAGGATGACGAACTCGCCGTCAGCGATATCGACGCTGACATCGTGGATAATCCTGGCCGTTCCGAAAGCCTTTTGCACGTTGTTGATTGTGACCGATGCCATTGGGTTTTCCTCGAAAAAGAGTGCGATGCCGTAGCGTGCCTTCAGCCGCCCTTGACGGCGCCCGCGGTCAGTCCGGCGACGATCTGCCTTTGTGCGAACATGGTCAGGACCAGTACCGGCAGTGTCACCACCAGGGCCGCGGCGGCGAGCGGCCCCCAGCTCACTTGCTCGTAGGAGAGCATGTTGTAGACGGCGACCGGCAGCGTGCGCGTTTCACGGCTGGCGAGCACCACGCCGAAGACGAAATTGTTCCATGAGAAGATGACGGACAGGATAAAGGCGACCACTATGCCCGGCTTGGCGATGGGCAAGGCGACCAGCCGGAACACCTGCCAGGAACTGGCGCCGTCGATGTTGGCGGCCTCTTCCAGTTCCATCGGGGTGGTCTCGAAATAGCCGATCATCACCCAGACGACGATCGGCACGGTCACCACCAGATGGATGATGATCTGCGGCCACAGCGTGCCGAGAATGCCGACCCATTGGAACAGCAGGAACAGCGGGATGAGATAGGAAAGCCCCGGCGTCATGCGGGCGATCATGATGACCACCGCCGATCGCTCGGCCTTGAGCCGCGCGATGCCATAGCCGGCCGGCACGCCGATCAGCAGCGCCAAAAGCGTCGCCGTGCCGGTCACCAGAACCGAATTCCAGAGATAGAGCAGGAAATTGTTCTCCTCGAACACTTTTGCATAGTTCGACCAGGCGAGATGTTCGGGGATCAGGATCGGCGGATAGGCGCCGTTGTCGATCTCGAATTTCAGCGACAGCGAGATCATCCAGAGGAAGAACAGGATCGCCGGCGAGACGAAGACCAGGGCCGCGAAGAACAGCCCGATCCGGTTGAGCAGTCGTGAACTCATCTATTTGCCCTCCACGCCGATCCACTGCGAGCGCTGGCGCAACATCAGGAGGATGAAGGACAGGGCGACGATGACGATGAAGAACACCACGGCCATGGCCGAGCCATAGCCGATGTCGTAGTAGGAGAAGGCGGTGTTGTAGAGATAGATGTTGATGGTCTCCGAGGCCGTGCCCGGCCCGCCCTGGGTCATCGCGTAGATGATGTCGAAACTCTTCAGTGCGTCGATGGTGCGGATGATCACCGCGATCATCAGGAACGGCGCGATCATCGGCAAGGTGAGATAGCGGAATTGCTGCCAGGCATTGGCGCCGTCGATTTCGGCGCTTTCGAACGGCTCGCGCGGCACGGACGCCAGGCCGCCGAGCACGATCAGCATCACCAGCGGCGTCCACTGCCAGGTCTCGACCGCAACCAGCGACGGGATGACCGTGTTGGCGTTGAAGATCCATTCCTGCGCCGGAATGCCGACCAGCGACAGAAGATAGTTGAGGACGCCGAGCTGGGGGTGGAACATCATCGTCCAGACCAGCGCCACGGCGACGGGCGTTGCCATCATAGGCATCACGAAGACGCCGCGCAGCAGGCCACGCAGCGGAAACCTGGCGTCGAAGATCAGGGCGGCGATGGTGCCGAGCAACATCGGCGCGGCAACCGAAAGGAAGGTGTAGCTC
>NZ_RZRA01001066.1:0-1768 GCF_003998945.1 Mesorhizobium sp. M7A.F.Ca.CA.003.01.2.1
CCAGCCTCCAGATCAACCAATCGGAGGAACTTCAAAGGAAGCGAAGTGAGCGCCTAACCCGATTGGATATTTCACTGCGGCGACTCGAAGAAGATTGGCAACAGGCGTCCCAACATCTTGCTTCGGTGCAACGATTGCCATCGACTACATTACGAGACCGTATCGGAGAATTGCACCGACGAGCCGGATACTTGGAGAGACAGGTCGAAGATTTAGATCAGAAGGCCAAATTGGTTGAAACTATACGAGAGCTTTCGAGTCGGCGCGAGGAGCTGGAAGGTGCTATCGCTGGGCTAAAATCCTACAATGATGCACTTCGCGCTCAACAGCAGAATAGACTATCCATCGCCTATACTCGTATCTCTAACGAGGTTAAGGAGCTTCTACGCAACGATTTGAGGCGGCAAGATATATTTGAGGACCCTGAAACTATCAGCTTTACGTTTGGGCAAAACAAGATCGCTGTAGACGGGGAGAATTACTTCTCGGCTAGCTCCAGAGCGATTTTGAAAAGCAGCTTCTACCTGGGATTCCTTGCTGCAGCAACTAAGACGGAGTTCTTTCGCCATCCCCGCTTCTGCATGATTGATACTCACGAAAACATGGGGGTGGAGGCAATCCGCAGCCAAAACTTCCAACTGCAAATCCTCCGTATCTCGAAGGAAAGTAAGGTAGAGCATCAGATAATCTACGCGACTGCGATGATCGAGCCGATCTTGGAAGACGAAGCATATGCAGTCGGGGCGTTTTCCACGAGCGACGAAAAGACGATTGATATCAGGTTAAATTGAAGTGTGAGTCGGGATGGCATCATATCCTGCGCGAACGCGGCGATGGGGCCACGAAATGGCCATTTCTCCGATTGCGTGGCTCTGAGAAGCGCGACTGTTGTGTTCGGGAGGGCAGACCCACCTCGGGGTATTCTCTCCCCTCAAATGCGCACCACATCAGACACCACCGCCGCGGTCGGCCTTGCGGCGGCGCCTTCGGGCTGGCCGGCACCTTCGTCGCCAGCGCGCCGCTGCGCGAAACGCTCTGGACGATCGACGGCGTGGCTCTCGTGGTCGCCACCGCGCTGCTGACGATGAAACACCAGCGGCTGGGCAATGATTGCATAGCGGCCGGCTTCCTGACCTTCCTGGCCGGCGAGACCCTGTTGATGGCCGGCAATGCGGCGGGGCTTGAGGCCAGCGTGCCGTCCTATGTCGGCGGCATCTCGCTTTGGGCGGCCGCACTGGTCATGGTCAGCGCGCCGAAGACATTCGCCCTGTGGATGCGCCTCACCGCGCTCGTGGCCGCCGCGCTGTTTGTCGTCTCGGCTTGCATGATCCTCTGGGGCGCGCCCTTGCTGCCGACCTCGGCGCCGCTGCCCGCCGCCGGCTATCCGTTCCTGGTGCTGACCTTTGTCGGCTGGATCTGGACGCTGCTGAAGCCGGCCCGGTGAGCCTTTGTTCGCTTCCGTACCAAACGTCCGGCCTGGTTGATCGGGCATCGGCGGAACGGTAAAAAATCCGGGCGGCGGACCCAGGTTCGCCAGTGGCCGGCGCGGGCTCAGGCAACTGCCTCACCGGCATTCGCGCCGGCCATTTTCAACCCGTCAGATGATCGCAGCGATCCACCGGCTAGCCCTGCACTTGAAGGGGCGCTGACGCTTCTGACCTTCTCCCCTTGTGGGAGAAGGTGGATCGGCGCGCAGCGCCGAGACGGATGAGGGGTGCGTGACGGAGTGAGGCGGTGAAGGTTCTGCTCTGGTTCAGGGCGTTTACTG
>NZ_RZRA01001067.1:0-1766 GCF_003998945.1 Mesorhizobium sp. M7A.F.Ca.CA.003.01.2.1
CCCTTACACCAGCGATTCAGGCCGGGCAATCGGGGCGATCAGGTGGTTTTCGGGTGGCGAGACGCGGGCGGCGATGCCATATTGTTCCGGATATGTACTGGGACGAATCCCGGATTTCGCCACTTTGCGGGAAGGAACGCATCATGGTCACGACAGCTTCGATCACGGCCGGCCACGCAGTGTTAGAAACAGTGATCGGTTTCATGGGCATTGCCTGGAGCGAAAAGGGCCTGATCCGGCTCTGCCTGCCCGAACGCAGCCGCGAAGCGGTGGAACGGCGCCTGCTGCGTCACGGTGGCGTTTCCGCTTCCACGGCGCAGCCGCCATGGGTGGTCGAGCTGATCGCAGCGATCAAGGCCTATGCGGCGGGCGAGGATGTCGATTTCTCCGCCGTACCGGTCGATCTCGACGGCGTCGACGATTTCCGCCTCGCCATTTACGACGCGGCGCGAAAACTCTCCTTCGGCGAAACCACCACCTATGGTGAGCTGGCCAAGACCGCCGGCCATGCCGGGCTCGCCCGCGAAACCGGGGCCGCCCTTGGAGCCAATCCGGTGCCGCTGGTCATCCCTTGCCATCGCATCCTTGCCGCCGGCGGCAAGATCGGCGGCTTCTCGGCGCCGGGCGGCTCGGTCACCAAGGAGAAGATGCTGGCCATGGAAGGCGTGCGCGTCGGCCCGCCGCCGCCGGCGCAGGTATCGTTCGGGTTTTGAGCGGCGGCCGGCGCTGGCAGAAGGCCTGGATCAGTACATCGGTCGCTTATTGACCGGGTTGGCGGGCACCGGCTGCATCACGTCCCAATGCTCGGCGATCTTGCCGTTTTCAACGCGAAAAATGTCCACGATGACGGTCTCCGGCATGTTACCTGCCCTCGGTTGAACGACCTGGGTCATGACGAGGTCGCCTTCGGCGATCACCCGCTTGAAGTCGACTTTTTGTTTTGGCCAATTGGCGACACCCATGCTTTCGAGAAGCTTTTTGACCGAGTCTCGGCCATCCGTCATCGTCGGGTTATGCTGAATGTAAGCCTCGGCCCAATAGCGGTCCAGCGCGGTAAGGTCATGGTCGCCGAACAGCGCCTGATAGGCTTTCAGGACAAGCGTCCTGTTTTTTTGAGTCAATTCATGCTGTTGCAGCACCTGCTTGACCGGCTTGGTGTTTTCCGCATGCGCCGCGGCGGTGAGCGCCGCGACCGCGAAAGCGGCCGCCGCGAAGGATTTAAGTTGCAGCACGGATGTCTCCCTCGGTTGCTTCGGTGTCAGGTCAATGCGCGCGCAACGAGCACCGTATCGACATACTGCCGCATGCGGATGATCTTGCCGTCCCGCAGTTCGTAGAGATGAGCGAAGGGGGCCGTCATGGATTTTCCCGTCGCCTTATATGTACCGGAATACACGCCGAAGGCCGCCACCCGGTCGCTATCGGCAATGAAGCTGTGCACGTCGGCGTGGTATCCGATCCACTCCGAGCCGAGCCGCTTGAAGACCCCCTGCATCAGGGCCTCGATGCCGACATAGGTGCCGGCATAGGGGAATCCTTCCGCCTCGGTCCATTCGATGTCGGCGGAAAGAACGGCCAGCAGATTGCGGCCGTTCTCCTCGGAAGTTCCCTCGTAGGTTCTACGGATCAAATCGAGGTTCGTCGCCATGTCAGCCCCACTTCATCTCGCCCTTGGCGACCTTGGATCCGACATCGAGGGCGACGCCCATACCGAGGCCGGGGAAGCGGGTCTCCATGGCGGCCTTCAACGCGGCGCTGTCTGCCGC
>NZ_RZRA01001068.1:0-1765 GCF_003998945.1 Mesorhizobium sp. M7A.F.Ca.CA.003.01.2.1
GGCAAAAGCAGCACCGGCCAAGAAGCCGGCAGCGAAAGCTGCGGCGAAACCGGCAGTGAAGAAGGCGGCACCCGCCAAGGCAGCGGCAAAGCCGGCTGCCAAGGCGGCACCGGCCAAGAAGCCTGCAGCGAAAGCTGCGGCGAAACCCGCAGCGAAGAAGGCAGCAGCACCTGCCAAGAAACCGGCTGCCAAGGCTGCACCAGCCAAGAAGCCGGCTGCCAAGGCTGCTCCGGCAAAGAAGGCTGCGGCAGCGAAATCTTCAGCGCCGGTGAAGAAAGCGGCACCTGCGGCCAAGCCGAAGGCAGCGCCCGCGAAGGCCGGCAAGAAGTAGTCGCGCTTCCCTCGCCGGGGGCGGTGCCGAAACAGTCAAGGGCGGGTGCCTCACAGGGCGCCCCGCTCGTTGTTTAGGCAGTCGGAAGGCGAGAACAGAGGCGGACGGAGGATATCTTTTCGCAGCTCCCAGGACTTCGCCATAGGGCGGAGTCCGGTGGGGCTTTTTTCGTGTCATTCATGCGGGTGATGAAACATCGGCGCGAGGCTCGTCGGTCTTGCCAGTCGGCTGGCGGCTTCGCGCGATCCCGGCAACCATGGTGATGAAGCACCGTCTTCATGGAGCGCTCGCTAAACGGCCCTGGCCGCTGCGTCGCTCTGGCGGCTGGGTTTTCCGCTTCTGGCCATTGCCCGATCGCGCCCGATCGGTCAACACTGCCGGCCTGCAAAACAGGAAACGGATCATGCCCAGACTGCTCTATGCGTCGTCTTCTCCCTACAGTTCCAAGGTACGAATGGCGGCAGCCTATGCCGGCATCGCTGTCGATCTGGTGCCGATCAAGACCGAGGAGAAGCCGGCCGACTTGATGATCGCCAACCCGCTCGGCAAGATTCCGGTTCTGGTGCTCGACGACGGTCGCTCCATCCATGACAGTCGCGCCATCACCCAGCATCTCAACCGTTTGTCGAAGAGCGCGCTTTTTCCACGCAATCCCGACAAGCGGCTCGAGGCAGAAGTGCTGGAGGCATTGGCCGACGGCATTTGCGACTGTGCGCTGTCGATGGTCTATGAACGGCGCACGCGGCCTGAGGAGATGGTCTATCAGCCCTGGCTCGATCGCCAGTGGGCGAAGATCACGGCGGCACCCGACCTGCTCCACGCCAACCCGCCGAAGCTGCCGAAAAAGATCACCGCCGGCCAGATGGCGCTGCGCGCCTGCCTTTGCTATCTCGCGCTGCGCTTTGCCGGGAAATGGGAGAAGGGTCGCGCCCGGCTGACGCGGTGGGCGGCACGCTTCGACGAGAAGTTTCCAGAACTGAAGCCCTGCATTCCCGGTTGACCGCCCATTACCCGAATAGATTTACCCGGAAATCACGCGAGCATAAAAAAAGCCGGGCGCGAGGCCCGGCTTTTTCGTGTCGTGGCTTGAACGACTTAGAACTTCATACCGACGCCGAAGGTGACGCGGTTGTCGGTGGCCTTGACCTTGCCGATGCCATCGAAGCTCTTGCTGCCGAAGTCGGTGTAACGATACTCGACACGACCGAAGACATTGTCGGTCAGCTTGATGTCGGTGCCGAGACCGGCGGTCCAGCCGAGCAACGTGGCGCGGTCCGAACCGTATACGTCGTCTTCGACCTTCAGGCTTCTTCCGGCGAGACCGCCGGTGCCATAGAGCAGGATTTCGGGGGTCACGGCATAGCCGAGACGGGCTCGCAACGAACCCTCGAAGCCGGCCTTGGAATTGACGCCAGAATCGTCGCCCTTGACGCC
>NZ_RZRA01001069.1:0-1764 GCF_003998945.1 Mesorhizobium sp. M7A.F.Ca.CA.003.01.2.1
GCCCGTTGGTATGCGCGGATCCTGCACCAGGTAGAAGGTCCATCTGGGCGTGTAGTCGGTCATCAGGAATTCGAAGCTGGCGGTTTTCAGCGGGTCGACCTTGCCATTCCTGAACAGCAGCCGGTCATAGGGTTCGAAATCGCGATCGAAATCGGCGAAATTGCTCGACCGGATGTTGTCCGGCGTCTTGTTGCGCTGGTCGAAGGAAAGCCCGTCGCCGAACACGCTCGGCTGGTTCAGGATCTCCTGCAATTCGAACTGGAATTCGACCCAGGCCTGGCCGCTATTGTTGAGCACCTCGATGCGCATATACATCATGCCGTTGGCGAATTCGCCGGCCTTGCCGAAGGCCTGGATCGGCTTTGTCGTGCGGATCGTCAGCGTCACCGGCGTTGACGAAGTCAGCTCTTCGGTGATGACGAACGGATCGTCCTTCGTGCCGATGCCCGAGGCGCCGGTGATGTGGAAGCCGCCAAGCTCGTCGGAGAAGGAGTAGGCGCCCGCCGCCCAGACCTTCACTTCGTCGGCGGCAGCGTGATGCGGCGCCAGCATCAGAAGGGCCAAAAGGAGCGCCCGGCGGATCCGGCCGGGCGGGAAAAGAAAGCGCGTCGATGAAAAGCCGGCTGGCCCAGGAAAGCGCATGGCGTGAAGTATGGCCGATAAGCAAGCCGTCGAACAATTAAAAAACGCGCGCCCCGCAGGCAATGCCAGGCGAAAAGCAGTCTTCCAGCCTCGCAATGCGCGACTTTTTGGCCAAAACGGCATTGTCACGTATGCGCCGGTTTCCTGTCGTCAATTGATGCGCTATGCAGCGCGGGAGCCAGCAAGATACCCGAATGGGATAAGCCAGTGCGGAGGGGTTGATGAGCGACATCGAACGCGAAAGCATGGAATTCGACGTGGTTATCGTCGGTGCCGGTCCGGCGGGCCTCGCCGCCGCCATCCGCCTCAAGCAGGTCAATCCCGAGCTTTCGGTCGTCGTCCTGGAGAAGGGCGGTGAGGTCGGCGCCCATATTCTCTCCGGCGCCGTCGTCGATCCGATCGGCATCGACCGGCTCTTGCCGGGCTGGCGCGACGAGGACGGCCATCCCTTCAAGACGCCGGTCACCGCGGATCATTTCCTGGTCCTTGGTCCTGCCGGCTCGTTCCGTCTGCCCAACATTTTCATGCCGCCGCTGATGAACAATCACGGCAACTACATCGTTTCGCTGGGCAATGTCTGCCGCTGGCTGGCGACCAAGGCCGAAGCGCTCGGCGTCGAGATCTATCCGGGCTTTGCCGCTGCCGGCCTGCTCTACAATGAGCAAGGCGCCGTCACCGGTGTCGTTACCGGCGACATGGGCGTCGAGAAGGACGGAACGCACGGCCCGGGTTTCGCACCCGGCATGGCGCTGATGGGCAAATATGTGCTGATCGGGGAGGGCGCTCGCGGCTCGCTCGCCAAGCAACTGATCGCCAGATACAAGCTTTCCGATGGCCGCGAACCGGGCAAATACGGCATCGGCCTGAAGGAACTCTGGCAGGTCAAGCCGGAGAACCACCGGCCGGGGCTGGTCCAGCATTCCTTCGGCTGGCCGCTTGACTTGAAGACCGGCGGCGGCTCGTTCCTCTACCATCTCGAGGACAACCAGGTGGCGGTCGGCTTCGTCCTCCACCTCAATTACAAGAATCCCTGGCTGTCGCCGTTCGAGGAATTCCAGCGCTTCAAGACCCATCCGGCGATCGCGGCTACGTTCGAAGGCGGCAAGCGGCTGGGCTATGGCG
>NZ_RZRA01000106.1:0-8794 GCF_003998945.1 Mesorhizobium sp. M7A.F.Ca.CA.003.01.2.1
ACATCGGCCAGCAGCGTCGGCTGGTAGAACAGCGGGCCGGCCTGGTGCCGTTTGCCCCCGGTGAGGCAGCGCGCGCCGTGAGCGATGGCATCGGCGACCTGTTCCTCCACCTTCTTGATGGCGCGCTCATGCATCAGCGGCCCGATGTCGATCTTCTCGGCTAGGCCATTGCCGGTCCGCAGCGTCTCGATGCGCTTGGCGAAGGCGGCGCAGAACCGATCGTAGATCGGACGCTGGACGTAGATGCGGTTGGCGGCGAGGCAGTCCTGGCCCGACGTGGCGAATTTGGCGTCGATGGCGATATCAACCGCTTTGTCCAGATCTGCATCGGCAAAGACGATCAGCGGGGCATGACCGCCAAGCTCCATCACCAGCCGCTTCATGGTCGGCGCGCTCTGGGCGGCGATCAGCCGGCCGATCTCGGTCGAGCCGGTGAAGCTCATGGCACGCACGCGCGGATCTTCGCACATCCGGCCGACGATCGTCGAAGCCTTGCCGGTGACGATGTTGAAGACGCCCACGGGCAGGCCGGCGCGTTCGCCGAGTTCGGCCAGCGCCAGCGCCGACAGCGGCGTTTCCGAGGACGGATGCGCGACGATGGTGCAGCCGGCGGCAAGGGCGGCGGCCGCCTTACGGGTCAGCATGGCCGACGGAAAATTCCACGGCGTGACAACGCCGACGACGCCGAGCGGCTCGCGCCGCACCATCATCTCGGCGTTCGGCAGATGGCTGGTGACGCTCTCGGCGTTCGGGCGTTTTGCTTCTTCGGCATACCATTCGACGAAGGAGGCGGCGTAGTCGATCTCGCCCAGCGATTCCTGCAGAGGCTTGCCCTGTTCAAGCGTCATCAGCAGAGCCAGATCATCCTTGGCGCCGACGATCAGCTCGAACCATTTTCGTAAAATTTTCGAGCGCTCCTGCGGCAACAGCGCCCGCCAGGCCGGGAAGGCGCGCGCCGCGGCATCGATCGCCTTTGTCGTCTGCCGGCCATCGAGCGCGGCGACGAAAGCGACGGTCGTGCCGGTGGCCGGATCGGTGACCTCGAAGCTTTCGGCAGCCTCGCTTGCGGTCCAGTGGCCATCGACATAGGCCAGTTCGCGCAGCAGCCGGCGGTCGGCGAGGCCGTCGAGCGCTTCATGGCGATGCGAGCGGGCGAAATGCGCGGACATGGTCAAAGCCTCCCGGTTCGGACTGATAAGGGAAGACTATCCGCCCGATGCAGATAGAGAGGCTGTTTGGAAGTCCTGACGTAGAGAGACTCTCTCTATCGGGTTGCCCGGCGAGAGAATCTCTCCGCTCCTATGACGACGCCGGCAAAAGCTCTGCGATGGGCAGCGCCACCTCGTCCTTCACGGTCTTGATGACGATGTAGGTGAAGTAACGATCGATGCCGATCTCGCGGTCCAGCAAGCCATCGACCAGCCGCTGATAGGCGTCGATGTCGCGCGCCATTACTTTCAACAGATAGTCGACGCCGCCGCCGACAGACCAGCAGGCGACGATCTCGGGAACATCGCGTATAACGCGCTCGAAGCGGTCGAAATCGGCCTGGCGGTGGTTTGCCAGCGTCACCTCCATCAGCACGGTGGCAACGGGTGCCACGACGCGCATGGCGATCCTGGCGTGATAGCCCGAGACGATGCCGGCCTTTTCCAGCTTGCGCAACCGCATCCAGCACGGCGTCGGAGACAGGCCGACCTGCTCGGCCAGCGCCAGCTTGGTGATGCGTCCGTCGCGCTGGATGGCGTCGAGGATTTTCAGGTCGATCGGGTCGAGTTTCGCTGATGTCATCAGGGCTCACTTTTTCGTCCGAGTACCATGACGGCGCATTATTTCGATTGTCAATTGCACTGATTTCGATCTCTAATAAGTCATGACATTGTGGCAACCCGATCCCGCGCTTATCCGGCGGCCGGCCTATCAGTCGCTGGCCGACCAGTTCGCGCGCGCCATCCATGACGGACGCCTTGCCAATGGCGCGCGGTTGCCGACCCATCGCAGGCTGGCCGACGACCTCAAGCTTTCGGTGCAGACGGTCAGCCGCGCCTATGAGGAACTGATCCGGCGCGGCCTGATTTCGGGCGAGATCGGCCGCGGCAGCTTCGTCCAGACGCAGCGCCGCGAGCCCGAGCCGCCCTATCTGCCGGAGCGGCTCGGTGAAGTCATCGACCTTTCGATCCTGAAACCGGTCTGCGAGCCGATGCATCTTGAGCGGCTGAAGCAGGCACTGGGATGGCTGGCTGAGAACCTGCCGTCGAGTTCAGCACTTTCGTTCCGGCCCAACATGGTGTTTCCCCGCCACCGCGCCGTCGCCGTCGAATGGTTGAGACTGTGCGGCCTCGATGCATCGCCGCAGAACGTCAGCCTGACCAACGGCGCCACCGCCGGCATGACAGTGGCGCTGATGAGCGTCGCGCCGCCGGGCTCTACGGTCGCCACGGAGGCGATCGGCCACCATACGCTGGTGCCGTTGGCACGCTATCTCGGCTTCAACCTGGAAGGCCTGCCGATCGACGACAACGGCCTGATTCCGGAAGCGCTGGACGAGGCCTGCCGGCTTTCCGACATCCGCGCGGTCTTCGTGCAGCCCTCGGTCATCAATCCGACGGCGACGCTGATGGATGCGCGGCGGCGAGAAGAGATCGCCGCGGTCGCGCGCAAGCACGATATCGCCATCATCGAGAACGATGTGCTGGGTCCGCTGGTCGAAGACCGGCCGCCGCCGGTTGCCGCGTTCGCGCCGGAGCGCACGCTCTACGTCACCTCCTTCACCAAGATCACCGTGCCCGGCCTGCGCATCGGCTATCTGGCCGCACCCGACCGCTACGTCGCCGCCGTCGCCAACCGGCATCTGGTTTCGAACTGGATGGCGACGCCGCTGGTGGCCGAGATCGCCACCAAATGGGTGACCGACGGCACGGCGATGGAGCTTGTCCACTGGCAGCGCGCGGCTTTGCGGCGCCGGCAGGATATTGCAGCGCAGGTGCTGGCGGGGGTCGACTATCGCGCCCGGCGAGACGGGCTGCTTGTCTGGCTTCAACTGCCCGCGGACCGTGCCGAGGAAAGCTTTGTCGCCCAGGCCCGCCTGCAAGGCGTGGCTATCGCGCCCGGAACATCCTTCCGTATTTCGGGTGCGCCCTGGCACCCGGCGGTGCGTATCTCGCTGGGTTCGACCACCGAGGGGGAACTGCGCGCCGGCCTCGGCGTTGTCACCAAGCTGCTGCTTGGCGATCCGGAGCATCTGCTGCTCGCAATCTAGGTCCGGTTTGCCCGGAAATTGTGGGGAATCAGAATAATTGTCATGATATTATTTTCCCAATTGACATGATTTGGCGCGTTCCGCATCGTTAAGGGGCATAGGCTTCTCCAGCACGGGGAAATACATTTGTCCGCACCAGCGCCCATCATCAAGATCGACAGCATCTCGAAAAGCTTCGGCAGCTTCAAGGTGCTGGACGGCCTGTCGATGCAAGTCATGCCCGGCGAGAAGCTGGCACTGATCGGCCCATCGGGTTCGGGCAAGACGACGATCCTGCGCATCCTGATGACGCTGGAGCGCATCGATGGCGGTCATATCCAGATCGACGGCGAGCAGCTCTATCACATGGAGCGCAATGGCCAGCTGTTGCCCGCCGATGAGCGGCATCTGACAAGGATGCGCCAGAAGATCGGCATGGTGTTCCAGCTGTTCAACCTGTTTCCGCACAAGTGCGTCATGGACAATGTCACGCTGGCGCCGATGCTGACCAAGGGCACGCCGCGTGCCGCCGTCGAAAAGCGGGCGATGGAACTGCTCGAAATGGTCGGCATGGCCGACAAGGCCAAGAACATGCCGGCGCAGCTGTCCGGTGGACAGAAGCAACGCGTGGCGATCGCTCGGGCGCTGGCGCTGTCGCCGAAGATCATGCTGTTCGACGAGGTGACGTCGGCGCTCGATCCAGAGCTGGTCGAGGAGGTGATGAACGTCATGCGCAAGCTCGCCGCCGAGACCGACATGACCATGCTGCTGGTCACCCACGAGATGGGCTTTGCCCATGATTTCGCCGACCGGGTGCTGTTCTTCGATCGCGGCAGGATCGTCGAAGAAGGCAAACCGGACGAGATTTTCCGCAATCCCAAGCAGGAGCGCACGCAAGGTTTCCTGAAGAAGATCATCGCGGCCGGACATCGGGTCTGACCGCAATGCCCAGGGCGACGAAGTCGTCCCGAGGCGGCGAGGGCCGCCATGCAACAAAGCAAGACAAGAAACAAGGAGTTGGGAACAATGAACAAACTTGGCATTCTGGCCGGCGTTGCCGGTCTTGCACTGACGGCGGTGCTGGCCGCCTCGATCCCCGGTTCGGCCGATGACAGCAAGCTCGAGCAGCTCAAGGCGCAAGGTTTCGCCCGCCTCGCCATCGCCAACGAGCCGCCCTATACGGCGGTCGCCGCCGACGGCAAGGTTTCGGGTGCCGCGCCTGATGTGGCCCGCGAGATATTCAAGCGGCTCGGCGTCGCCGACGTTGCCGCTTCGATCTCCGAATATGGCGCCATGATCCCCGGCCTGCAGGCCGGTCGCTTCGATGTCGTCACCGCCGGCCTGTTCATGAAGCCGGAGCGCTGTGCTGCGGTCGCCTATTCGGAACCCGTGCTGTGCGACGCCGAGGCGATGCTGGTGAAGAAAGGCAATCCAAAGGGTTTCAAGAGCTATGAGGATGTCGCCAAGGATACGACTGCGACCATCGGCGCGCCGGGCGGCGGCACCGAGGAGAAGCTCGCGCTCAATGCCGGCGTGCCACGCGATCGCGTCATCGTCGTGCCGGATGGCCAGAGCGGCGTGAAGATGCTCCAGGATGGCCGCATCGACGCTTATTCGCTGCCCGTCCTGTCGATCAATGATCTGGTCAAGAAGGCCAACGATCCGAACCTCGAAGTCATCGCTCCGGTGCAGGGCGCACCGGTCTATTGCGACGGCGCCGCTTTCAAGAAGGGCGACGAGGCACTGCGCGACGCCTTCGATGTGGAACTGGCCAAGATGAAGAAATCGGGCGAGTTCGCCAAGATCATCGAGCCCTACGGCTTCTCGGCGGCAGCCGCGATGTCGACCAGCCGCGACAAGCTCTGCGCGGCGAAGTGATCCTTCCTTCTCCCCGTTCAACGGGGAGAAGGTGTCACGAAGTGACGGATGAGGGGCGGCGCCAAACCTTCGCAAGTTCGCGCCGCCCCTCATCTGCCTGCCGGCATCTTCTCCCCGTGAACGGGGAGAAGATGCTAAACCCAACGTTGGAAACCGAATGACCCAGTGGTCCGGCTATTTCGGCCTGATATTGCAGGGAGCGCTTGTCACCATCGAGCTGACGCTGATGGGGTCGGTGCTGGCGCTGATCATGGCCTTCCTCGCCGGCATGGGGCGCGTGTCGCGCTTCTTTGCGCTGCGTTGGTTGGCCACCGCCTACATCGAGTTCTTCCGCGGCACCTCGATCTTCGTGCAGTTGTTCTGGGCCTATTTCGTGCTGCCCTTCATCGGCATTTCGCTGACCCCGTTGCAGGCCGGCGTGCTGGCGCTCGGCCTCAATGTCGGCGCCTACGCCGCCGAAGTGGTGCGCGGTGCCATCCAGTCGATCGGCCGCGAACAGTATGAGGCCTGCACAGCGCTCAATCTCGGCCGCTGGCAAGGCATGCGCCACATCATCCTGCCACAGGCGCTGCTGGTGATGCTGCCGACCTTTGGCAACAATGCCATCGAATTGCTCAAGGCGACCGCCGTGGTGTCGCTGATCTCGCTCACCGACCTGACCTTCCAGGCGCAGGTGGTGCGCGCCCAGACCGGCAACACCCTGGTGCCGTTCACCACCATCCTGATCATCTATTTCATCCTCGCCCTGCTCATCTCGTGGGGCGTGCGCTCGCTGGAACGACGCATGGCGCGCGGCCTCGACGGGGTGCGTGCCTGATGGCCAACTCCCTTCTGATAAATTGGGCCTACTGATGGAATGGGATTGGAATTTCGTCTGGGAAATCATGCCAACGCTGATCCAGGGCGTGAAGATCACCATCCTGGCGACGCTGCTCGGCTCGGTGCTGGCGGCGATCGTCGGGCTTGGCATTGCGCTGGCGCGCCGCTCGCCCAACAAGGCGTTGTCGCGCACGGTCGGCTGGGCGGCTGAATTCATCCGCGGCACGCCGCTGCTGGTGCAGCTCTATTTCATCTTCTACGTGCTGCCCGACATCGGCATCCTGCTGCCGCCGCTGGTCGCCGGTGTCATCGGGCTCGGGCTGCATTACGGCACCTATACGGCCGAGGTCTATCGTGCCGGCATCGACAATGTGCCGCGCGGCCAATGGGAGGCCGCCAAGGCGTGCAATTTGAGCGCCAGTCAGACCTGGACCCACATCATCATTCCGCAGGCTATCCCACCGATGATTCCGGCGCTCGCCAATTACTTTATCGCCATGTTCAAGGAAACGCCGCTGCTGTCGGCGATCACCGTGCTGGAACTGATGAACCAGGCCAAAAGCGTCGCCAACACCTACTATCGCTATATCGAGCCGATCACCCTGGTCGGTGCTTTCTTCCTGGTCATCAGTCTGTTTTCGGTCGTGTTGCTGCGCTGGCTGGAACGCCGCTACGGCAAGATCGAGAGGTAACCGATGAAACCCTTGCCCGAGATCAAGGTGTATCCAAAACGGCCGGCACTGGATGCGCGTCCGCTGGAGCGGCGCATCGGCCTGATCATCCTGGCCACCGACCACACCAGCGAACCGGATTTCCGCCGCATGGTGGCGAGCGAACGCGTCGGCGTCTATGTCGCGCGCATTCCCTATGCCAACCCGACGACGCCCGAAAACCTGCGCAAGATGCAGCCGGCGCTGACGGCGGGCGCGGCCCTGATCCTGCCGGATGAGCCACTCGATGCCGTCTGCTATTCCTGCACTTCGGCCTCGGTGGTGATCGGCGATGCCGAGATCGAGGCGGCGATCCAGGTCGCAAAGCCCGGCGTGCCGGTAATCACCCCGCCGATGGCGGGCGTGCGCGGGCTGCGTGCGCTGGGCGCAAGCAAGATCAGCATCCTCACTCCCTACACGGTCGAGACATCCAGGCCGATGGCCGCCTATTTCGCGGCGCACGGCTTCGAGATCGCCAGCTTCACCTGCCTCGGTTTCGAGGACGACCGCGAGATGGCGCGCATCGCACCGGCGGCCCTCGTCGAACTGGCGCGTGAGGCGACCGACACCAGCGCCGATGCGCTGTTCGTCTCCTGCACGGCGCTGCGTAGCGCCCTCGCGGTCACCGGAATGGAAAAAACTATTGGACGTCCCGTGGTGACCAGCAACCAGGCGACCGCCTGGAATTGTCTGCGGCTGTGCGGAGATGACACGCCGCGTCCCGAATTCGGCCGTCTGATGACGCAGCCATTTGCCGCCTGATTGATGATCATGACACAGGTCACTCTTGAGCACATTCGCGCCGCGCATGAGCGCATTGCCGGCAAGGTCGAGCGCACGCCGACCGTGCTGTCCCAAAGTCTTTCCGAAGGGCTGGGCGTCCCCGTCCACCTCAAGCTCGAACACCGGCAGACCACCGGCAGCTTCAAGCTGCGCGGCGCCTCGAATGCCGTCGCTTCGCTCAGCACCGCGGAGAAGGCGCGTGGCGTGGTCGCGGCCTCGACCGGCAACCACGGCCGCGCGCTGGCGCATGCGGCGAAGCTTGAGGGCATGCGCGCGGTGATCTGCATGTCGCGGCTGGTGCCTGAAAACAAGCTCGACGAGATCCGCCGGCTGGGCGCGGAGGTTCGCATTATCGGCAACAGTCAGGACGATGCCCAGCAGGAGGTCGATCGGCTGGTGGCGCAAGAGGGGCTGGTTATGCTGCCGCCCTTCGACCATCCCGACATTGTCGCCGGGCAAGGCACGCTCGGGCTTGAGATGATCGAACAGGTCCCGGATGCTGCCCTCGTCCTGGTGCAGTTGTCGGGTGGCGGGCTCGCCTCAGGCGTTGCCGCGGCCATCAAAGGCGTCAGCCCCGGCACAAAGATCATCGGTGTCTCGATGGCTCGTGGCGCGGCGATGAAGGCCAGCCTCGATGCCGGCCGCCCGGTGCTGGTGGAGGAATTGCCGACGCTGGCGGATTCGCTCGGCGGCGGCATCGGCCTCGACAACCGGCTGACCTTCGCCATGTGCCGCGACCTGCTCGATGGTATCGTCCTGCTTAGCGAGGACGAGATCGCCGCCGGCATCCGTCACGCCTATGCGCGCGAACGCGAAATCGTCGAGGGCGCCGGCGCGGTCGGCATCGCCGCGCTGCTCGCCGGCAAGGTCAGGTCGGACGGGCCGGTGGTCGTGCTTCTCTCCGGCCGCAACATCGATATGGACGCGCACCGCAGGATCGTCTGCGGCGAGGCGCCATCGCTCAAGGAGCACGCCGCATGAGCCGGATGACGATCCTCACCGAACAAGAATTGCGCGCGATCGTGACACTCGATCTCGATGCAGTCGCCTGCGTCGAAAACGCCTTCCGTGCGCTTGCCACCCTGCCGGTGGCGATGCCGCCGATCCTGCGGCTCGACATTCCCGAGCATCGCGGCGAGGTCGACGTGAAGACCGCCTACGTGCCTGATATCG
Organism: Mesorhizobium sp. M7A.F.Ca.CA.003.01.2.1; assembly: GCF_003998945.1. NCBI lineage: Bacteria > Pseudomonadati > Pseudomonadota > Alphaproteobacteria > Hyphomicrobiales > Phyllobacteriaceae > Mesorhizobium > Mesorhizobium sp. M7A.F.Ca.CA.003.01.2.1. The sequence goes on from NZ_RZRA01000106.1 coordinate 8,602, forward strand.
ACGGTTTCGCCATCAAGATCAGCCCCGGCTTCTTCGACAATCCGAAGCTCGGCCTGCCCAGCGTCAACGGCATGATGGTGCTGCTGTCGTCCAAAACCGGGCTGGTCGAAGCACTGCTGCTCGACAACGGCTATCTCACGGATATCCGAACCGCTGCTGCCGGCGCCGTCGCCGCCAAACATCTGTCGCGGCA
>NZ_RZRA01001070.1:0-1759 GCF_003998945.1 Mesorhizobium sp. M7A.F.Ca.CA.003.01.2.1
GACCAAGTTCGACACGCCGTGGCAGGGCGTGCTGGTCGACGATATCCTTGCCGACGCGGGTGTGGAGCCGCCGACCGGCTTCACGCTGGCGCACGCGTTCGACGGTTACACCACCAATGTGCCGGTCAAGGATCTCACCGCCGGCAAGGCCATGGTCGCGCTGCTCTACGAAGGCAAGCCGATCACGCCGGATCATGGCGGCCCGGCAAGGCTGCTGGTGCCGCATCTCTATTTCTGGAAGTCGGCCAAATGGCTGAACGGCCTGCAATTCACCTCGCGCGACGAGCCCGGTTTCTGGGAATTGCGCGGCTACCATATCTATGGCGACCCATGGCGCGAGCAACGCTACACGAACGATCCATGAGCGATACGGCGGCAGTGCAGTCGCCCTGGCAAACAGCCGGCATCGTCCGCATCGAAAAGCGCACGCCGCGTGTCACCAGCTTCTTTTTTCAGCCGTCTCGGCCCTTCGCCTATCGCGCCGGGCAGCATGTCGACGTCAGGCTGACGGCGCCGGACGGCTATCAGGCGCGCCGCTCCTATTCCATCGCCTCCGCGCCCGAAACGAATGGCGCAATCGAACTGGCGATCGAAAAACTCGACGATGGCGAGGTTTCGCCCTTCTTCCACGAGGTCGCGGCAATTGGCGACGAAATCGAACTGCGCGGGCCGCTTGGCGGGCATTTCGTCTGGCCGAAGGATGAGAGTGGGCCGCTTGTGATGGTCGGCGGCGGTTCGGGCGTCGTGCCCTTGATGTCGATGATCCGCCACCGCGCCGCACGGAATTCAGCGGTGCCCGTCGTCCTGGTCTTTTCGGTCCGGGTCTGGGACGAAGTGATCTTTCGTGACGAGCTGATCGCCCTCGACGAGCGTCAGGACGGCTTCGAGCTGGTGCTGACACTGACCCGCGAAGCCGCACGCCGCCCGGCCGACTATGCGCGGCGGGTGGACGTCGCGATGATGGCGCAAGCCATGGCGCGGCTGCCCGAGCCGCCCGGTCTCGCCTTCGTCTGCGGCTCCAATGCCTTCGTTTCCGCGGCAGCCCAGGCGCTGATCGATGCCGGCGTTGCAGCCGAAATCATCCGCACCGAACGCTACGGAGTTTGAGCGGACGCCGCCTTGCGAGAAAGGTTCGTCGGATTCGCCTTCAGCCGATCGGCAAGAAACCCGCCGACAGCAACTGGAAAGGCAAGGCGCCATAGGCGGCCACCGTGGCCGCGTCGTTCCACTCGCGAAACTGTCGCGATGGTCGCGCCTCGAGCGTCAAGGCAACTCGCGCGCCGTCGAGCGTCACCTTGCCGCGAAAATGCAGCACGCGTTCCCTGCCGGATCGGCTGATAGCCACGGCACGCAGGCGAGCGATATGCTCGCCACCGTCATTGATCTCCATTTCGATGCGGCGCCGGACCGGCGGAACGCCGATCCTGACGGTGATGTCGAGCATCATGTCGCCGGTCGTTTGCGGACAGGCGATGGCCTGCGAAAACACCAGAGGCTCCGATGCGGCTTGCGGCTTGCCCGCGGCCGGTCTCCCGCGCCAGGGTTTGGCGGGCGGCTCCTGCTGCAACCGGCCCTTCTTCCGCTTCAGGCGCAACTGCTTGGCAAGGCCGCGCGACAGCCAGACCAGGCCGCCGAAATCCGTGCGCGGCTTGGCTTGCAGAACCGACGACCAACGCGACAGGCCAGCCCGGTCGGCCATCTCGAAGATTCTGGCCATTGTCCGTTCCGGCACCGGAATGCCGATCTCGAACGCCAGATA
>NZ_RZRA01001071.1:0-1758 GCF_003998945.1 Mesorhizobium sp. M7A.F.Ca.CA.003.01.2.1
GGCATTCGGCGGCGTATCAGGGCCAGCTTCAATGAGCAGCACGCGAGCGCCATAGGCGGAGAGCCTGCTCGCCATCACGCATCCAGAGGAGCCACCACCCACGACGATATAATCGAAAACCACGCAACTCCCCATCAAGGTACCAAGTGTGATGGGCTTCTTCAGCAAAGCGCTCCTCCTACCGCCTGAGATATGGTCACTTACGGCGCGGCAGCTCCACATCATGCCGTCTGTAACGGAGCGATTTGATCGCCAAATCGGTCGAGGGCATGCCCGAAGCGAGACCGAGCGACCCATCTGAACTATCTCTGAACCGACAAGCTCTCAATTCCAGGGCACATGCATCTCCGGACACGCCGGTGCGTCGGTGTGAATGATTGCAAGTTCGTAGGGCGAGAGCAGCGCTCGCCTACGGTTTCTTGCATCACCGTCTTCCGAGAAACAATGATACTAACAAGAGATAACGACGACTTTTTCGATTTTTACAGCAGTCAAGACTGTCACTTCAAAATATCGCATAACTACGTTATTGTAGACCCGGTCTCTTACATAGCGAAGGCCTACTTTCGGTGCTTTCCGAAGCGAACGCGTGTTCGTTGGGCGAATGAATGAAGTGACCTTCTCGAGCGTTAGGTTCTCGAAAGCAAACTGGATCGCTGCCCTGCCGGCCTCTGCGGCGATCCCCTTACCGGAAGACGCAAGGTGGAGGCACGATACGGTTTCCACATTAGTGGGATCTTCGGGCAGATACGGGCCACTGTACATCAATCCACAGTAGCCTGCGAATTTTCCGACTTGGCCTTCGCCTTTTACGAACACCATCCATAAGCCGAAACCATTGCTCTGCCAATGATGGATGAACTGTTGTAGTTTAGCTTTCGATTGCTCTCGGGTCGGATAGACTCCATCCCACATGGCATTTACCACAAATGGATCGCTATGAAGCTCATGTAGAAGAAGCTCGTCGCTATGCGACGGTGGCCTTAGGATTAGGCGCGGCGTTTCTAGAATGTACATGAGAAGCTCCCTTCTAGCCATAAGTTAGAGCCGCACTTACCTCCAACGCGGCCATGATCTCCTAGCATGAGCGTCAAGGCCGCAGTGCTTGATTGAAGGCGTTCGACGAGGTTTATGCTTAAGGTAGCGAGGTCTACACAAATCAAGCTTTGGGCGCCTAACCGTGTCAGTGTTGACGGCACCTGGAAAGCCGGCCCGAAGGCGATAAAAAAATTAGGCGCCTCCTTTCAGAATGGAAGCAGGCGACGCGCTGGTGAGCGGGCGCCTGATACGCGCAACATGCTGCGGCGGCGTTTACGCAAGGGGTTGCTTACCCCAAGGGGGGGGTATGGTATTGGCCCAAAACCGGCTAACTACATTGTTCATTTAAAATACGCGCCTCCTTCAAGCTTAACCTGCACTGGTCACTTTGCGAATGCCCGCCAGTGGGTTCTTCAGCGTGCCGACGGTGTGCAGGTATTCTCCCGGATCACCGAAGTCCACCATTTGCTGGTTTTTTTGTATCTGCAGTCGATTCATACATCGTCGCAGAAATTCTGGAGCGAATAGGTCATGCTGCCTGTATTTTTCGTCATATTCCGGATGTTTCGTCTGGTAGCCAAGGATGGACTCGCTTACGAGCTGCCAGAAGTGTGTCGACGGAAAATCAAGATGTTCTTCGAGTGTTACAGCCAAGTAACGAAAGAAGCAGTCGAAAACGTCGGTGAAAATGAAGTCGTGCTTCATGTCGCGATTTACTTG
>NZ_RZRA01001072.1:0-1758 GCF_003998945.1 Mesorhizobium sp. M7A.F.Ca.CA.003.01.2.1
TCCCGCCCCATCTCTCCGGCTGCGGCGAGAACGACCATGCCGGCCACCAGCGCTACCGCGACCACTTCAATGCGGTGATCAAGCCGATCCATGACGACTTCAACGGCTTTCTCACCGCCAACCACGAGGCGCCCTATCCGATCGGCCAGTTCTTCGAAGCCTCGCCCTATTTGAACCTGCTGCTCTACCCCGAAGCGGCAAAATTCAAGCGCCGCCATCCGCTCGACCCGGCAAAATTCCAGTACCTCGAAGGCTGCGTGCGGCACGAAAAGCCGTACACGGTGCCGACCTTCTCCAGGAACAATGACGGGCCGCTGCTCTACGTCTCCTTCGGCAGCCTGGGCGCCGGCGATGTCGATCTGCTGAAGCGCATCATCGCGACATTGGGCAAGACGCGCTACAGGGCTCTGGTCAATGTCGGCGGCTACAAGGACCAGTACACGGACGTGCCCGGTAACGTCATTGTCGACAGCTGGTTTCCGCAGCCCTCGGTGATCCCGCAGGTCGATGCCGTCATCCACCATGGCGGCAACAACTCGTTCACCGAGTGCCTCTATTTCGGCAAACCGGCCATCATCATGCCCTATGTCTGGGATGGCCACGACAACGCCACCCGCGTCGAGGAAACCGGCCACGGCTTCGGCATGCCGCGCTACGACTGGACCGATGCCGAGCTGGTTGCCAAGATCGAGACCTGCCTGACCGACCCGGCGATGAAAGCCAAGCTGGCGAAGACATCGGCGCAGATGCACGCGCAGAATGGGCCGGAGAAAGCGGCCGGGTTGTTGGAGACGCTGCTGTGATTGAGATGCGGAGCCCAGGCGCCCCCCTCTGGCCTGCCGGCCATCTCCCCCTCAAGGGGGGAGATTGGATTTCGCGGCGGCTTTCGCCAATTTTCAACGCTGAAGAAGAGACACAGAAGCCAAAGTTGCCAATCTCCCCCCTTGAGGGGGAGATGTCCGGCAGGACAGAGGGGGGCCTCGTAGAGCGAAAACGGGGCGGGATTGAGCGCCCAAATGATGGAGCACGCTCATGACCTCCTCCGCCCCACACCTCCACCAGGCCACCACCCGAACCGACCTCGTCGACTGGGGCGTCCAACCTGACGCGCTGGACGGCGCTTCGCGCTCCACCGGCAGGCTCGTGCACAAAGGGCCAAACAACCAGCCGGAATCCGGCATCTGGGTCTGCACGCCAGGCCGCTGGCGCCTCAGTATCCCGCGCGACGAATTGTGCCATTTCGTCGCCGGCCGCGCGACCTACCGGTCGGATGTCGGTGAGGTGATAGAAGTCTCCACCGGCACCGTGGTCATGTTCCCTGCCGGCTGGAGAGGCGAATGCACCGTGCATGAGACGATGCGCAACGTCTACATGCTGGCGTGACCACGGAGCTTGATGACATGTCGACACCGCACTGGCCGAAGGCTTCGGCCGTGGAATTGGAAGACTGGGGCGCGGGCAGCAACACGCTCGCCGGTTCGCCGCGCGCTTCGGGCAAGATCCTGGCGCAGAACCCGGACGGATCGAGCGAATGCGGCCTGTGGGCGTGCACGCCGGGCACGCGCAAGGTCACCTTTGGCGCCGACGAATTCTGCCACTTCCTGTCGGGACGCGGCAGCTATGTCCATGGCGACGGCGAGGAGATCGCGGTCGAGGCCGGCACGCTGGTATTCTTCCCCGCCGGCTGGACCGGCATCTCCATCATCACGCAAACGCTGACCAAGGCCTTCATGTGCCGCTGAGCACCCATTTCCAAGG
>NZ_RZRA01001073.1:0-1757 GCF_003998945.1 Mesorhizobium sp. M7A.F.Ca.CA.003.01.2.1
CCGTCGAGCATCGCGGCCACGGCAAGCGCGATGCGCGGCGTGGTGGCGGCGTTGCCCTCGATGAAGTTTGTCAGACGGGCAAGCACGATCGCCCTGACCACGCGATCCGGCAAGGGATCGCCGAACGAGGTGGCGGCGGCAAACGCCTTGATGCGCGCATGGCGATCACGCTCGTCAGGTTCGAGCTTTCGGCTTGCCAATTCCCCCATGGCGGTTGTGACGCCATAGATGACCGGTGGCGGATCGGATTCAATCAGCTTCAGAAACGAGACGCGGCATTCGGCGATGCGCTGCAAGGCCTTCTCGCTGATCTCCACCGTGTCCTTCTTCCAGGCGACGCGGAAGACAGTGTCGAGGTTGATGTCTTCACGCGTCGACAGGCTAACTGGCATGCTTCACACCATCGGAAATAAGGGACTTAGTAGAGTGGTTCCTCGAACAGCGTCTTGTCGCCGTCGACCAGCGCCTTGATCTGCGCGGTGCCGTCGCCGGCAAGAGCAAGACGGATGCCGAATGGCCGCACCCGCATGTCGTTCTGGATCGCCATCCCCTCGCCTTCCGGCAGATAGAAGCGCTCGATGCCATAGTCCGGCGCGATGGTCGCCTCTTCGCCGCGAAGGTCCCAGCCTTCGGCGATGTGGCCTAGAATATCGGCCTCGTCGGCGGTTGCCATCGTTGGCGCCTTGCCGAACCAGGCGGCCGTCGGCTGCCAATAGCCGTCGGCGCCCTTCTTCAGGCGCACCACAATCGACGTATCGTCGCTTGAAAATTTGTCGGGCGGAATGTTGGCGATCATTTTCACCGGTATGCGTGAAATCTCGTAGCCCAGGATAATATAGTCGCCGCGCAGGAGGTCGCGCGGATCGACGGGTTCGATCTTCAGCAGCACTTCCTTGCCGTTGCGCAGGATCGCCGCCCGGCCGGCGATGATCCAGCTCAGGAAGCCTATCTGGACGAGCGCCAGCACCAGCGCCGAGATGACAAGCCTTTTCCCGGTGATCATGCCGTGGCTCCCTTGGCGTCTGGGCCCTTCATGCGTTTTTCCACGCGGATGATGACGATCGCGAGGATGCCGAGCAGCACCGCGGCGGCCAGGAAGAAACCGGCCGTATCGAGCATCGATTGCAGGGTCACGACATAGATGATGGCGAGTTCGAAGGCGAAGCCGAGATAGGCAAGCCAGCGTAGCCCACGGCTCTCCCGTCCTGCCAGCACGATCGCGGCGACAACACCGGCCAGCGCGATCGCCGAAGCGAGGGCAAAACCGCTGTTGTAGGTGCTCTCGTCGGCGAGTTCGAACTGGATCATTGCGAGGCCGGTGAGGAAGGCGAGCAGCGCGTGCAAGGGCAAGCGGCCGCCGAGTTGCACGACCCGGTCGACCGGGCCAGGCGCGAAGACCGAGGCCGCGAACAGCAGCGCCGAGGCGACGACCAGCGGGATCGCCACCTGCAGCGTGTCGTGGTTGGTGACCAGCAGCATGAGATAGAACAGCACCGACAGGATAATCAGGTGGCGCGCCGCCTGGCTGCGGGTCCAGAACGAGACGGCAAACAGCACGATCGCCATCACGACGAAGCCGTGCGGAAAATCGCTGCGGCTGTAATAGTCGAAGCCTTTGAGGACCAGCCAGGCATCGGCGATGCCGACCGAAGCCACCGTCAGCGGGTTCGATCGCAGCGCAACCGCCGCCAGCGCCGTGCCGGCTCCCCAGGTCACCAGAGCCGAGGCCTCGTCGCCCGAGAGATGATACATCTGGC
>NZ_RZRA01001074.1:0-1757 GCF_003998945.1 Mesorhizobium sp. M7A.F.Ca.CA.003.01.2.1
GGCTAAGAGGGAATGCGGTGCGGGGCAAAATCCCAAATCCGCGGCTGTCCCCGCAACTGTAAGCGAAGAGCCAAGGCCGAAAACCACTGGGAATTCCCGGGAAGGCGGCTACCCAAGGCGATGACTCGCGAGCCAGGAGACCTGCCGTCTGCGACTGTAGAATCCGATCGCCCGGCGGGTTTCCGGGCAAGGAGCCCGATCTTTGGACCACGACAGCAGTTTTTCGGCTGGCACAGCGGATATTTCGTCCGGCCATGATGATGCCTTGGCCGGCGTCACCATCATCGTCTGCGGCTCCTGCCGCAATGAGACCGGCTCCGACGCTCATCCCCGCGCCGGCGAGTTGCTGACGGACGACACGCGCCGCGCCGCCGCTGGCGACGATATCCGCATCCGCAGCGTCGAATGCCTTGGCAATTGCAAGCGGCGCCTCAGCGCCGCGATCCTGCGCGACGGTTGCTGGAGCTATGTCTTCGGCGACCTGACCGCGACCAGCGGCGCCGACCTCGTGACAGGCGCAAAGCTCTTCGCCACCTCGAAAGATGGCCTGATCCCGTGGCGTGGCCGCCCCGATAGCCTCAAGCGCGGCCTCGTGGCCCGCATTCCACCCATCGACATGCTGAAGGATTGACCATGACCACTTCCGTATCCCGCGTTCCCTGCACCGTCGTCACTGGCTTCCTCGGCGCCGGCAAGACGACGCTGGTCCGCCATCTCCTGGAAAACGCCGGCGGCAAGCGCATCGCCATCATCGTCAACGAATTCGGCGACATCGGCATCGATGGCGAGATCCGCAAGGGATGCGGTATCGACACCTGCCCCGAGGAAAACATCGTCGAACTGGCCAATGGCTGTATCTGCTGCACTGTCGCCGACGACTTCGTCCCGGCGCTCGACCAAATCCTGTCGCTGACGCCGAGGGTCGACCATATCCTGATCGAAACCTCGGGCCTGGCACTGCCCAAGCCGCTGGTCCAGGCCTTTCAGTGGCCCAGCGTGAAAAGCCGGGTGACCGTCGATGGCGTCATCGCCGTGGTCGACGGACCGGCATTGGCCGAAGGCCGCGTCGCCAACGACATGGAGGCCCTCCAGGCGCAGCGCGCCGGGGACGAGACGCTCGACCACGACGATCCGGTGGAAGAAGTGTTCGAGGACCAGATCGCCTGCGCCGACCTGATCATCCTGTCGAAGAGCGACCTGATGGACGCCGCCGGCACCGCCCGCGCCAATGCCATCGTTGGCGAACACTCCGCCCGCGCAGTGAAGATCGTGCCGACCTCGCATGGCAAGGTCGATCCCTCCGTGCTGCTCGGGCTCGGTCTGGCCGTCGAGGACGACATCGAAAACCGCAAGTCCCATCATGACGGCGCATTCGACCACGAGCATGACGACTTCGACACGTTCATCGTCGACATTGCCTCGATCGCCAATCCGGACGAGCTGGCAAAGCGCGTCGCCACCGTCGCCGAAGAAGAGAACGTGCTGCGCGTAAAAGGCTTCGTCGAGGTCGGCGGCAAGCCGATGCGGCTCTTGCTGCAGGCCGTCGGGCCGCGCGTCAATCATTACTATGACCGCGCCTGGACCGCTGAGGATGACCGCCGCTCGCGCCTCGTCGTCATCGGCCTGAAAGGGCTGAACCGCCCGGCGATCGAGCGTATACTCGCCGGCTGATTTCGGACACGGATTGCGATGCACATCCTAACCACGACATCCGCCTCGCTCGACGACCTCGCCGAGCCGGTCGATCTGCGGCAGAC
>NZ_RZRA01001075.1:0-1749 GCF_003998945.1 Mesorhizobium sp. M7A.F.Ca.CA.003.01.2.1
AGCTTTGCGCGGGCGGTCGGCAATGACCGCCAGTTCGCGGCGCTGTGCGAGAAGGTCGTTGATCTGCCACATCTGGCTGGGGATTCGCGCTTCATCAAAGCAGGGGCGCGCGCCACCAACCGTGAGGCGCTGATCCCGCAACTAGCCGCCGTCTTCAAGACCAAGCCACGTGACCACTGGATGGCCACCTGTGCCGCCGCCAGCGTGCCGGCCGGCACGGTAAAATCGATACCGGAAGTCTTCGACAGTCCCAATGTGCGCGAGCGTGGCCTCGTCCAGACCTTGCCGCATCCGCATCTCGGCTCCGTCGCCATGGTGCGCCCGGCGCAGGGACTTGCCGCGCAGCTGACCGCGGACTTCACCGCGCCGCCGATGCTGGGCCAGGACACAGCTGCCGTGCTGGCCGACGTGCTCGGCTATAGCGCCGAGATCATCGACCAGCTGATCGGCACCGGCGCCATCGGCGTCTATACGCCGGCCGCCGAACCGATCCCCGCCTGATCTTCATGGAGCTTGACGGGCCTTCGTCTCGCATTTGCAGGTCGACTGAATGGTTCTTCAACAGGGCGAAGAGCCGTTCCTTGTTTTGGGGCAATCCCCTGGGGAAAGCGCTATGCGCTTTTCCCGGGAAACCGCTTCACCTTTTCTGGAATTGCTCGGCCGGCTACTTCTGCTGGCCGTAATTCTTGTAGCGCCCGCGAATGGCGGGGATCTCGCTGCCCTCGATGAGCACCGGCGTGCCGGCGCTGCGCGCCAAAAGGTACTGCCGCGCCAGGGTTTCCAGCTTGATGGTGCGGATGAGCGCCGTGTCGAGATCGCCGCCGAAGGCGATCATGCCATGATTGGCGAGCAGGCAAGCCGTGCGGTCCTTGAGCGCGACGACGGCAACCTTGGCCAGTTCGCTTGACGCGAAAAGCGCATAGTCCGAGCAGCGCACATCATCGCCGCCGAAGCCCGCCACCATGTAGTGGAACAGTGGCAGCGGTTCACGCAGGCACGACAGCGCCACGCAATGGTCGGGATGGGCATGCACGACGGCGCCGGCCTCGGGAAACGCCTTGTAGATTTCGGCGTGCATCTCCCATTCGCTCGACGGCCGGAACGCAGCGTCCCAGGATCCATCGAGCTGCATCGCCACCATTTGCTCCGGCCGCAAGGCGCTTGTGGCTATTCCCGTCGGCGTGATCAGCATGCCGCCTGTCGTGCGCACGCTGATGTTTCCGGTGGTGCCGACATTCATCCCGCTGGCGTCCAGCGTCTGCGTCGTGGTGATCAGGCTCGTGCGTTCGATTTCGAGTTCCATCACGATGCTCTCCTTGCCGGTGGCCATGTGTCGATCGCCGGCGCAATAGTGCTCGGCCGTGTCATGTCTTGCAGAACGTCGGTGAAGATATCGGGGCCGCCGAGCTTTCCCGATTTCAGCATCAGCGCCAGCGGATCGGAGGGCCGGCCGGGGAGGTGAGCGATGGCGCGCGACAGTCCGGGGCCCTCATAGGCGCCCATGGCGATCCGGTCGATGCCGAGCGCCTTCACCACCGAACCGGCGGTCTCGCCGCCGGCGACGACGAGCCGGCGGACGCCGAGTTCGCGCACCAGAATCTGGGCAATCCCGGCCAGGATCTCTTCCGCCCTTGCCGCCACCATATCGCGGCCATGCGCCTGCTGCAGCGCTTCGACGGTCGCTTGCGGCGCTGTCGTAGCAATGGCGATCATCGCGCCGGGCAAATGCCGTTGGGCGAAGGTACGCGC
>NZ_RZRA01001076.1:0-1745 GCF_003998945.1 Mesorhizobium sp. M7A.F.Ca.CA.003.01.2.1
GTCTGGTAGAGCGGCAGCGCGATGCGTACGGTGATGGTGACCAGCGCCAGTGCGATGACGACCCCGGGCAGCGAGCCGACGATGTAGTTGCAGCCCTCCAGAAGACGCTGCAATGGCCCCGGCGCGCGGATCGAGATCCAGGCCATCGGCATGGCGGCGACGGTGGCGAGCAACGCGCCGGCGAGCGCCAGGAACAGCGTCTGGCCAAGCGCCAGGCCGATCTCGTCCAAGCGCCAGACAGCGGCGCCGCCGGCGGCAAGCCAGCCGCCAATGGTGACGAACGGCACGCCGAGCGCCAAAAGCGTGATGACGACAAGCAAGAGCAGGCTAGGCAGGGTGGCGCGTCCGAGGCTTGTGCGTTGCTGATGGCGCGCCGCGCCGGAGCCGACACGGGCATAGCGCTCCTCGCCGCGCACCAGCACTTCGAGGCCGAGCAGCACGAAGCAGCAGCTGACCAGCACGCCGGCCAGCATGTTGGCGGCCGGTCCATTGAAGGTCGACTGGAACTGGTCGACGATCGCCGTGGTGAAGGTGTCGAAGCGGATGAAGACATAGAGGCCGTACTCGGCCAGCAGATGCAGGCCGACCAGCAGCGAGCCGCCGCAGATGGCGAGCCGCAATTGCGGCAGCACGACCCGCCAGAACACGCGCCGGGGCCCCAGGCCGAGTGCGGCGGCGGCGTCTTCCAGGGCGGGATCGAGACGGCGCAACGCCGCCGACACCGGCAGATACAGGAACGGGAAATAGGCGATCACGGAAACCAGCACGCCGGCCCACAGGCCGTGCAGTCCCGGCACCATGGTGACCCAGGCATAGCTGTGCACAAAAGCCGGGATGGCGAGCGGCGCCACGCACAGCCAGGCCCAGAGCCGGGCGCCCGGCAGGTCGCTGCGCTCGGTCAACCAGGCCAGCGAAACCGACAGCACGATGGTGATCGGCACCGAGAGCGCGACCAGCAGGACAGTGTTGACCAGAAGCTCGCCGACACGCGGCCGGAAGACCAGTGCCGAGACTGTTTCCCAGCCGGTCTGCACCGCGATCCAGATGATGAAGGCAAGCGGCACCAGCGCCAGCAGCGCAACGAAGATGGCGGCGAGGACCAGCCAAAGCGGTGCGCGTCGCCGAGCCCTTCGGCCTGTGCCCGAAGGCAGGCCCGAATGCGCGAGATCGACCGCGGACTGCATCAGGTCAGACGCCGTGCCGTTGCCGTCCAGCGGCAGCAATTGAAAGACCGCGATCGCGGTCGGGAACACAGCGTGTCGTCATCGACGAATGCCATCTCGAAAAACAAAATCACTCCCGCGGAAGGCGAATTCCCGCGGGAGCGTGGTCGGGTGTCCTTTTAGGACGAATGGCAACTAAAGCAAGCCGGCTGCCGTCATCAGATCGGTGACCTTCTTGGAGTTCAGCGTCGTGGCATCGACCTTCGGCGCCTGCAGATCGGCGAGCGGCACCAGCTTCGGGTTGGAGTCCGCACCCTTGCCGACCGCGTACTCGAAGGAATCGCCGGTTTTCAGCACGTCCTGACCGCCTTTGCCTGTCAGCCATTTCAGGAACGCCTGGGCTTCCTTCGGATGCTTGCTCGAAGCCAGCACACCGCCGCCGGAGATCGAGACGAAGGCGCCCGGATCCTGGTTCTTGAAATAGTGCAGCGCGACATTCTTGCTGTTTTCGCCGGTCTTGGCCTGATCGCCGAAATAGTAATAGTGATAGATCACGCCGCCTTCGATCTCGCCGGCATTGAC
>NZ_RZRA01001077.1:0-1744 GCF_003998945.1 Mesorhizobium sp. M7A.F.Ca.CA.003.01.2.1
GAACATACCGGTCGATGGTGGTCTTTACGTCAGCGCCTTTTGATCAACTTATCCGTGAAACGGTCGGATCCGTCCGTCAGACAATCGTTATAAGTATTTGATTGTTCAATACTTTCTACGCGCCGCCGGGTATTGCCGCCGGCGCGTCAATTAGCGTCGCGAAAAACCACGACTGCATGCTAAAAGGGAATCTCCAGGCAGATTTCGAGGGAGCGGCCGCATGGAAGGCGAGAGCAAAAAGACGGCACGTTCGGACCTCGACGAAGCCGCCCTCTACTTCCACAAGCACCCAAGGCCGGGAAAGCTCGAGATACAGGCGACCAAGCCGCTCGGCAATCAGCGCGACCTCGCGCTCGCCTATTCCCCCGGCGTCGCCGCCCCCTGCCTGGAAATCCGCGACGATCCGGCGACCGCCGCCGACTACACCGCACGCGCCAATCTGGTCGGTGTCGTCACAAACGGATCGGCCGTGCTCGGCCTCGGCAATATCGGCCCGCTGGCCTCCAAACCGGTCATGGAAGGCAAGGCCGTCCTGTTCAAGAAGTTCGCCGGCATCGATGTCTTCGACATAGAGATCGACGCGCCCGCTATCGAGCGCATGGTCGAGACGATCTCGGCCCTCGAGCCGACCTTCGGCGGCATCAATCTCGAGGACATCAAGGCGCCGGAATGCTTCGAGGTCGAGGAACAGCTGAAGGCCCGCATGGGCATACCGGTGTTCCACGACGACCAGCACGGCACCGCCATCATCGTCGCTGCCGCCGTGCTCAACGGGCTGGAGTTCGCCGGCAAGACCATATCGGACATCAAGATCGTCACCTCCGGCGCCGGGGCTGCCGCCCTTGCCTGCCTCAACCTGCTGGTCTCGCTCGGCGCCAAGGTCGAAAACATCTGGGTCACCGACCGTTTCGGCGTCGCCTACAAGGGCCGCACCGATGAGATGGATCGTTGGAAAGACCCCTATGTGAAGGACACCGAGGCGCGCACGCTGGCCGACGTCATTTCGGGCGCCGACGTCTTCCTCGGCCTGTCGGCGGCAGGCGTACTGAAGCCGGAACTGCTCCAGCACATGGCGCCGAAGCCGCTGATCCTGGCGCTGGCCAACCCCAATCCGGAGATCATGCCGGAAATAGCGCGTGCAGCGCGTCCGGATGCGATGATCTGCACCGGCCGGTCCGATTTTCCCAATCAGGTCAACAACGTACTGTGTTTTCCTTACATTTTTCGCGGTGCGCTCGACTGCGGCGCCAGCGCCATCAATGAGGAGATGAAGATGGCGGCGGTGCGGGCAATCGCAGCGCTCGCACGCGAGGAACCTTCGGACGTCGCGGCCCGCGCCTATTCCGGCGAGACGCCGATCTTCGGCCCTGAATTCCTGATCCCTTCGCCCTTCGATCCGCGGCTGATCCTGCGCATAGCGCCCGCGGTCGCCAAGGCAGCCTGCGACACCGGCGTCGCGACGCGGCCGATCACCGACTTTGCCGCCTATATCGACAAGCTGAACCGCTTCGTCTTCCGCTCCGGCCTGGTGATGAAGCCGGTGTTCTCGTCCGCCAAGGCATCGAGCGCCAAGCGCGTCATCTATGCCGACGGCGAGGATGAGCGCGTGCTGCGGGCTGCCCAGGTGGTGCTCGAGGAAGGCATCGCCGAGCCGATCCTGATCGGCCGCCCGCACGTCATCGAAGTGCGCCTGAAGCGCTACGGCCTGCGCATCAAGCCCGGGGTCGATTTCGGCCTCATCAAC
>NZ_RZRA01001078.1:0-1742 GCF_003998945.1 Mesorhizobium sp. M7A.F.Ca.CA.003.01.2.1
CCATAACCCGTCACCTCGGCATAGATCTTGGCGCCGCGTGCTTTGGCATGTTCGAGCTCCTCGAGCACGACAACGCCGGCGCCCTCGCCCATGACGAAGCCGTCGCGGTCGCGATCATAGGGGCGCGACGCCGTTTGCGGCGAATCATTGCGTTCCGTCGACAGTGCCCGGCATGCGGCGAACCCGGCGATCGACAGCCGCGTCACCGGCGCTTCGGCGCCACCGGCGACCATCACGTCGGCATCGCCCCACATGATCAGCCGGGCAGCATCGCCAATGGCGTGCGCGCCGGTCGAACAGGCCGTGACGACGGCATGGTTCGGGCCTTTCAGCCCGTGCCGGATCGAAACCTGCCCGGAGACGAGATTGATGATCTGGCCCGGGATGAAGAAGGGGCTGATGCGGCGCGGGCCGCGTTCCTTGAGGATCATCGCGTTCTCGGCGATGCCCTCGATGCCGCCGATGCCGGAGCCGATCAGGACGCCGGTGGCGCATTGCTCTTCATGCGTCTTGGGTTCCCAGCCGGAATCCTTCAGCGCCTCGTCGGCGGCGGCAATCCCGTACAGGATGAAGTCGCCGATCTTGCGCAATTCCTTCGGCTCGAGCACGGCCTCGGGATTGAAGGTGGCATTGCTGCCGTCACCACGCGGAATGACGTGGGCGATCTTGCAAGCAAGGTCCTCCACCTCGAACTCGGTGATGCGCTTGGCAGCGCTGCGGCCGGTCAGAAGCTCCTTCCAGCTGTGCTCGAAGCCCATGCCGAACGGCGACAGCAAGCCAAGGCCCGTGACGACGACACGCCTCATCGCAGGTCCTCCCCGGTGATGACTGCAGAAAGCGTCAGGCCGAAGCCTTGTCGATGTACTTCACGGCATCGCCGACGGTCAGGATGGTCTCGGCCGCGTCGTCGGGGATCTCGACGCCGAATTCTTCTTCGAACGCCATGACGAGTTCGACCGTGTCGAGGCTGTCGGCGCCCAGATCATCGATGAAGCTCGCCTGCTCCGTCACTTTGTCGGCATCGACGCCAAGGTGCTCGATGACGATCTTCTTGACGCGCTCTGCGGTGTCACTCATTTGGGCATCCTCGTCTTTTGTTTGTCTGTCTTCGTTAGCGGGCAGAATGCCGCTAATCAAGCTGAAAGATGGTCCTGCCGGAAACGCAACGACTACGGACCGATTTTTGCCCGAACCGCCGGGTTGCGGGCCGCATTACACGAAAAATAGCTGAGGTCCAAGCCGAAATGGTCTCTTTACACAACCCGCCGGCGTTGCTGCAGAACCTCGTTCAAATCATAGCCATGCCGCCATTTACGTGGATGGTCTGGCCGGTGACGTAGGCGGCTTCGTTGGAGGCGAGATAAGCGACGGCGGACGCGACTTCGACGCTGGTGCCCATGCGCCGCGTCGGGATCGCCGCCATGATCGCCTCTTTCTGCTTGTCGTTGAGCTTGTCGGTCATTGCCGATTCGATGAAGCCTGGTGCAACACAGTTAACTGTGATGTTGCGGGTGGCGATCTCCTGCGCCAGCGACTTGGAGAAGCCGATCATGCCGGCCTTGGAGGCGCAGTAATTGGTCTGGCCGGGATTGCCGGTCACGCCGACCACCGAGGTGATGTTGATGATGCGGCCATGGCGGCGGCGCATCATCGGATGGGTGAGTTCGCGGGTGAGCCGGAAAACGGCGGTCAGATTGACCTCGATCACGCTGTCCCAATCGGCATCCGACATGCGCACGAAC
>NZ_RZRA01001079.1:0-1742 GCF_003998945.1 Mesorhizobium sp. M7A.F.Ca.CA.003.01.2.1
GGGCTATATCGCGGTGGCCAAGCACCGCACGAAAGACCTCACCATCTGGCGGCAGGGCGACATCAACTATGTCGTCAACGCCGAGCCCGGCTCGCATGCGATGAAATTCGTCGACAGGCACGGCCCCTGCGCGGCTTCGATGGCATGGCGGGTGGTCGATGCCAAACACGCCTTCCACCATGCGGTCGCCAAGGGTGCCACACCTTACGAAGGCGCCGACAAGGCGCTGGACGTGCCGGCGATCGTGGGCATTGGCGGCTCGCTGCTCTATTTCATCGAGACCTACGGCAAGAAGGGTTCGGCCTATGATGCCGAGTTCGAGTGGCTGGGTGCGCGCGACCCGCGGCCGGAAGGCGTCGGCTTCTACTATCTCGATCACCTGACCCACAATGTCTATCGCGGCCAGATGGACAAATGGTGGGATTTCTACCGCAACCTGTTCGGCTTCAAGCAGATCCATTTCTTCGACATCGACGGCAAGATCACCGGCTTGGTCAGCCGCGCCATCACCTCGCCCTGCGGCAAGATCCGCATTCCGCTCAACGAGTCCAAGGACGAGACCAGCCAGATCGCCGAGTACCTGAAGAAGTACAATGGCGAAGGCATCCAGCACATCGCCGTCGGCACCGACGAAATCTACGAGGCCACCGACAGACTGGCCGAGAACGGGCTGAAGTTCATGCCCGGCCCGCCTGAAACCTACTACGACATGTCGTATGACCGCGTGAACGGCCATGACGAACCGATCGAGCGGATGAAGAAGCACGGCATCCTGATCGATGGCGAAGGCGTCGTCGACGGCGGCACGACCAAGATCCTGCTGCAGATATTCTCGAAAACCGTGATCGGGCCGATCTTCTTCGAGTTCATCCAGAGGAAGGGCGACGAAGGTTTTGGCGAAGGCAATTTCCGCGCGCTGTTCGAATCGATCGAGCAGGACCAGATCAAGCGTGGCGTGATCAAGGTTCAGGCGGCGGAATAGCCATCGAACTCACTTGCGGCCCGGCCAATTATGACCTAAATTCTGGTCATAAGAGGTCGTCTATGAATATCCCCATGGCAAAAGCGAAGGCTCAGCTTTCCGAATTGGTGAAACGTGCCCAGGCTGGCGAAGAGATCCATCTGACCAGACATGGAGAGGTTGTCGCAACCTTGAGCGCTCCCGTTCGGGCTGGTGGGAGCAAAGGCTTGCTTGGCGCCCTGAAAGGCCAGATTTGGATATCGGATGATTTTGATGAACTCGGTCCCGAATGGGACGAGTATATTAAATGAGCCGCAGATATCTGGTCGATACCCATATTCTGCTTTGGGTACTCAACGCCGATTCACGTCTTTCGGCGCGATATCTTTCTCACAGGCAAGGATGTGATCGTCAGCGCCGTCTCGGTGGCCGAGATCGCCATCAAGAAATCGCTCGGCAAAGTGACGCTCACAGGCGACATCGTGGACCTCCTGCGATCGAACGGGATTCCGATTCTCGGCGTAAACGAACTACACGCGGCGAGACTTGAACATCTGCCGCTTCACCACCGCGATCCCTTCGACCGCCTGCTTATTGCGCAGACCCAAATTGAAGGCCTGACGTTGATCTCCGCGGATCGGCAATTTTCAGCCTATGACGTCGTATTGGCCTGATCGCCCAAGCCCAGCCGCTTGACCTCTTTCGCCGGGCTGAAGAGACAATACCGCGCGGTAGAGTCGGTCGTTCGACCAGAGATTGTTGCCGGCCATGCTGCGCGGGT
>NZ_RZRA01000107.1:0-8756 GCF_003998945.1 Mesorhizobium sp. M7A.F.Ca.CA.003.01.2.1
CCCCCCGCCGCTGGAACCGCCAGGCCGCGTCTTCCGACGATGTCGAGGAACATCCCCCAATCGACGTCTTCGGCATGGATGGCGACCGCGCAGTCGACAAGCCAGTCGCTGTGGGTGTGGGCGTCGAGGCCGCCATGGGCGATGGCCAGTGCCATGCGATCGGCCGGCGATGGCACGAAGACCGCGACGCCGCTGAATTGTGCCGGGACCGCCCGTTGCCAGATCGCCAGGTCGTCTTCCGCGCTCGTCTGCGACCCATCATAGCCGAGCTGGTGCAGGTCGATGTCGCCGAAACGGCCCTTGAAGAAGTTCATCGACCGCAGCGACGCCAACCGGGTTCGCAGATATTGCGCGCTGACGCCCGAGGCGATCTGCCAGTCGCGGTCGCGCAAGATGTCGAAGACGGCAGCCATGTCGCGCGGGCGCACCAGTATGTCGATGTCATGCGCCACCCGACCACGCTGCGCCGACGCGTTCAAGGCAATGCGGCTGGCGCCCTTGATCAGCATGATGTCGGCGCCGCCGTCGGCCATCGCCTTCAGCGTCGGCTCGGCCTCGCGCATCGCCATGCGCGACTTCGTCCACAGCATCTTCTGCAGGCCGACGAGGCGCGGGTGCGCGGTATGCCCGGCCAGTTTTCTGCCGAACCTGTCGGAGATGGCGGCGAGCAGACGATGTTCTCGAAACGAGACGAGGTCGATGTCGTTCTCGTCGAGCCAGCGCGCGGCGCAGGCAGCGGCTGCGTCCTCATCGGAGAGCAGCGCCGCCTTCAGCAACAGGTCCAACTGGCCGGTGGGCCACGACCAGCCATAGTCCGGGAAGCGGCGGCTGATGCGGCGAACAGGCCTGGCGTTCAACTGGAGCCCGCCTTGTTCTGGGCCCGCCGCTGCATGGCGAGCCTTGCGACCTGGATATAGCCCCGGTCGCGTGCCGGATCGCGGCCGTAGGAAAGGCTGCCCGGACGGATGCGGCGCAATGCAAGCACGTCGTCGAGCATGGCAAGTACAAAGCCTGCCTCACGAACCCGGGCGATCCAGTCGATCATCTCGCCGCGACCGCCTGGTGGGTCGATGATGGGACCGACGCTCTGCACCACCTCCTGGCGGATCATCATCGTCGTGCGCGACCAGCCCGCTCCACTGGCCGCATCGGGCAAATCGGGGCTGTCGCCGCGAAACGTCCGCCAGTGCGTAAAGACGCCCGCTGTCCCGGGATGACGGCCGAGATAGGCCAGTTGCTGTTCGATCTTGTCCGGCAGCCACAAATCGTCGGCATCGAGCGTCGCGATGAGCGGCGTCGAGAGTGCCGCAATGCCACGGGTCGTTGCGCTGCCGGGTCCGGCATTGTCCTGTCGCAGCACCGTCACCGGCAGGTTCATCGCATCGATCACCGCGGCCGTATCGTCGGTCGAACCGTCATCGACCACGACGATGGCCTCCGCTTTTGCCGTCTGGGCCAGAACGGAGTTCAGGGCAGCGCCTATGGTGGCGGCCGCGTTGAAAGCCGGAATGACGACGCCGTAGCCTGCCATCAAAGGAACCGCCACTGCGCGAGATCCTTGAAGTCGAAGATCCCCTCCACCCGGCGCAAGCTGGGATCGGCCTTGCGACGCTTCATCGACTTGTGAATGGCGCGCATGAACTCGCGAAAGGGCACATCGGCTTCCTTGGTCATGTTGCCGGGATGACGCCTGTAATAGAGAGCCACCGTATCGGGCATAACGTATTTTGCCTGGCTCTCAAAGATACGCAACAGATAGTCGGTGTCCTCGGCCTGTTTGAAATCCTCGTCGAAACCACCGGTGCGCTCGATGAGGTCTCGCGCGAAGATCCCGGCGGACAGGTGGATCCCTCGCACGGTGATGGAGTGGCTGTCGGCGGCCGGTTCCAGTGTCTCGCCATCTATCTTGTCGACCAGCGTCATGCGCGAATAGGTCAGCTCGAGGCCAGGATCCTCTTCGAAGCAGGCGAGATCCGCCTTGAAGCGGCCTATCGGGGAGATGTCGTCCGAATCGAGAAACGACACCAGACGCGTCTGCGGCAGCAACTGCTTCAGCCCGGCATTGCGCGCCTTGGTGACCCCGCCATTGATCTGCTGGAAAAGACGAATGCATGGGGCCTCGTCGATCAACGACCGTACGACGGCTGCCGAGCCATCGGTCGACCCGTCGTCGATGACGATGATGTCGAGATCGATGTCTTCGCGCTGCCTGAGCAACGAGCGCAGCGCCAGGCCAACGAATTGTTCGCGATTGTAGACCGGCATGATGACGCTCAGCCTCATCGGCGTCTCCAGCAGCGTTGCGGGCTTGGCTGATCCGAGCCGATTGTCTCGAGCATCATGGCATCCGCCAATCGGCGGGACTCTTCAATTCGAAGATGCCCTGGACCTCTCGCCGTGACGGATCGGCCTTGCGCCGCCGCATCGACTTGTGGATTGCACGCAAGTGGTTGCGGACCCTGCCGCTATGTTCCTTGGTGACATTTCCGGCGTGGCGTCGGTAGTAGATCGCGACGGTGTTCGGCAATTCGTAGCGCGGACCGGTTTCGAAGACTCGCAACAGATAATCCGTGTCCTCGGACTGCTCAAAGTCCTCGTCGAAATGGCCGATGCGATCGACAAGCGTTCGACTGAAGAGAGCGGTGCTCAGCGAAATTCCGCGAAGCGTCATGGTACAGCAGTCCGCCTCCGGCTCGAGCTTCTCGTCGTCGATCCGGTCGACCAGCGTCATCAGCGAATAGGTTAGCTCAAGCCCGGAGGTAGCCTCGAAGCGGGCGAGATCGGCCTTGAACCGTCCGGCCAGCGAGATGTCGTCAGAATCCAGGAATGACACGAACTCCGCATCCGGCGGCAGTTGCCGCAGCCCGGCGTTGCGCGCCCTGGCCACGCCCATGTTCGATTGCTGGAAGAGTCGGATGCAGGGGTTTTCGCCCATCATCGAGCGTACGGCCTCAGCAGAGCCGTCGGTCGAACCGTCGTCGATGACGATGATGTCGAGATCGGCGGCGTCCCGCTGCCGCACCAGCGAGCGCAATGCCGAAACGACATAGCGTTCACGGTTATAGACGGGCATTATCACGCTCAGTTTCACGAAGCGCCCCGCACAAGAAAGTCCGCAATCGTGCCGGCTATCTCCTGTGGCTGCGTCCCCAGCGACAGACGATAGCATGGCAGCAGGCGGGTCAGGTCGCTGAAGAAGCGAAAGCCGCTCTCCCGCTCGCCCGGCATCTGCGCTATGCCGGACGGCGCCAAGGCAATCATGGCATCCCTCCGCGACACCGGCACGATCGAACTTGCCCCGCCTCCGCCGATATGTGGCACCAGCAGCGCAACGATGTCCAGGGTTTCAGGCACCGGCCGGGGCGCGATGTCATGAATGTGAAAAGCATATTTGCCTTGCCAGTTGAGCGGGCTATGAGCTGGCAGCCGGTGATCCAGCCCAAGTCGCGCGAATCCCTGGGGATCCTGCTTGAGTGTTGAAAACAACGGGCGGGCAGTCACGCCGTTGGAGAGGTCGACCAGCACATAATCGTCGCCGACGCTGTCCAGCCCGTGGAGGAGGCCGGCGGCGACGGTCCCGGATTTCCCGGCGCCGCCCGCGCCGGCCAGCAGTACGCCCCTGCCTTTGGTGCCGAGCGTCCCCGCATGGGCCAGCCGCATGCCACGTGCCGCATATTCCCAATGGAGGAAGGGGCGCAGCGGCGCTCCCGGCTCCCACGGTGGAAAGGCATCGGCCGAGGCCATCAATTGCACGCCAACGCGACGTTGCGGATCATAGAACTGCCAGAAATCCAGGTCGTGGAAATGGTTGCCGCGCAATCCGGCTTCCGCCAGCCTGGTGGCGAAGCCATGCTGCGTGAAGGGTCCTTGGCCCCATCTGGCCGGTGCCGCGATGCCGTCAATGCCGGGATGTGCGACGAAGATGCGGCAGATGTCGGCAGGCGCTCGGTTGTCCGCAGCCGTGACAAAGCCATGAGCGAAGGCATCCGCCAACGCGCCGGCACTCACATGAGCGGTCAACTCCAGATGCGGCAAACCCACCTTGCAGGTCAGTGGATAATGCGCGGCGCTGCTCTGCGCTTGCGCCAGGACATGACGTGCGTAGTCAGTCAGGTTTTCGAGAGTGACGTTCGGCATGGTCTGCCTGTTCCGGAGCCGTCCGGCAACGAGAGCCTGGCGCGCCTCAGTTGGCCTGCTTCACTGCGGGCCAGCCGAGGGGCTCCTCGACCTCGTGGATGGGATCGACGACAATGAGGTCGGCAAGGTCGTCATGGATGTCGACCTTGAGGGGCTCGCCGGCAGCGGCGAGCTGAGCCAGCAATTCGCTGGGAACCGGTCTTGCCACGCCATCGGTTGCGGCCGCCAGCAAACCGAATTCGAGCAATTGTGAAACAAAGCCGTCAATCGCGGCGGCATCGAGGGCGCCAATCCCGGTCGCGGCGCCGACCAGTTCGGAGGCAGGCACGCCGGACGACAGTGCATCCCAAAGCCTGCTGCCTGAATCAGAGAAGCCGAAATATTTACCGGTGGTCAGGTCGAGAACGACGGCTTCGCCATCGAAGGATTCAAAGACGATATCCTTGCTGGCAATGGCATATACGCCGGATTGTCGCATGTTTGCTCCCCGCCGAAGCAGGCCGCGGAGATGATCTTCGGGCCCTACGGTCAACCCCACCGTTGCAGGCGTCTAACCATTTGCAGGGTTTTTGGCAAGATGGCGTAGGCCCGGCCGAGCGCAGCTGCAGGCCGCGCGGGCATGGACAGCCTCTGACCGTGCCTGCCGGTCACGCCTCGATTTCAAGCGCCGAAAGCGGCTTCGAGCAACAGGCGAGGATAAAGCCGTCTTCGATTTCGTGATCGAGGATGCCGCCATTGTGGCTCATCTCGACGTCGCCCGCGACCTTCCTCACCTTGCAGGTGCCGCACAGGCCGAACTCGCAGGCGGCGGGAATCCGCACCCCCGAGGCGCGTGCCGTCTGCAGCACGGTCTGGCCGGCGACGCATTCGGCATCGACATCGGAATGCGAGAACCGGATCGGTGTCACGGCCTCCACGGTGGCAGCGGCGCCGTCTTCCGCCGGCGGCGAGAACGGCGCCGGGATCTCCTCCACGGCAGGCGCGGCAAAGCTTTCCTGATGGTATTTCGCCATGTCGAAGCCGGCTGCGTCCAGCATGCCGCGCACGGCGCGCATGAAAGGATCGGGGCCGCAGCAGAAAATCTCGCGCTCGCGGAAATCGGGCGCCAGCAATGGCAGCCGGATCGCGTCGATGCGGCCCATATGGCCGAACCAGCCCTCGCGGCTCGACCGCTCCTCGATCATGAAGCCGAGCGACAGCCCAGGCATGCGGCTGCCGAGCAGTTCGAGCTCCTTGCGGAAAATGATCTCTTCCGGGCGGCGCGCGCAGTTGACGAAGCCGACATCGGTCCATGGCGCGCAGTCGTTCAGCCAGCGCAGCATCGACATCATCGGCGTCACGCCGGAACCGGCCGAAATGAACAGGTATTTGGCGGCCGGGTGGCTGTGCAGCGAGAAGTCGCCGGTCGGCCCATAGGCCTTGACGTGCGAACCGGGCGTCAGATGGTCGAACATCCAGCGCGTACCGGTGCTGCCCGCCTGCGCCTTGACCGTCACCGCGATCGAGAACGGCCGCGACGGCGAGGACGACAGCGTGTAGGTGCGCATCAGCGGCCCGTCCGATGTCGGCAGTTCCAGAGTCACGAACTGCCCCGGTTTGTAGCGGAACCAGGTCTGGTTGTCGGAGCGGAAGGTGAAGGTCTTCACGTCAGGCGCTTCGTCGCTGACGCCGATCACTTCCAGCACCTGCAGCCTGTCGTTCCAGGGCGTCATCTGGTCGAGATGGCGATAGAGGCCAAGGTCCGTCATCGCATTCATCCTCTTGTCCCCTGGGCTAGGCGACGCTGCGCAGGGCCGGCCGGCCGCCTTCGGCAAGGCGCGGCCCGATGAACGACGCGTACCACTCGACGAACTGGATCACGCCGCCCTCATGCAGCTCCGAATAGGGGCCTGGTTCATAGGCCGGCGACAGGATGCCGAAGGCGTTTTCCTCGACGATGCGGCGGTCCTGGTCGTTGGTCTCGGTCCAGACATGGGTGAGCTCAGCGAGGTCGTAGTCGACGCCTTCGACCGCATCCTTGTGGACGAGCCATTTCGTTGTCACTGCGGTTTCCGTGGCACTGATCGGCAGCACGCGGAAGGTAACGGCGTGGTCGCCGAGGATATGGTTCCAGGTCGTCGGATAGTGATAGAGCAGCAAGGAGCCGATGCGGTCGGTTGAAACGCTGTCGGACAGGTTCTTCTGGACCGCCCGTTTTCCCGTCATGGTGTAGCTGACGGCATCGCGCAGCAGCGGCGCGCGGGTGGCGCGGTACTGCCCTGCCGGATCGATGCGGAATTTGCTCGGCAAGCCTGATGCCTCGCATCTGGCCCAGTGTGCGACCATTTCAGGGTCGCTGTCGGCGCCATGGACGCCGGTTATGGTTGGAGCCTCGGGGAAGGTCTTGCACAACTCGGGATGATTGGCGGCGCAGTGGTAGCACTCGCGGTTGTTTTCCCAGACCAGCTTCCAGTTGCCCTTCTCGACGATCGTGCTCTCGAAGGCGATCTTTGCTTCACGCAGCCGGTGCGGCAAAAGATAGGGTTCGATCATCGCCCGCATCGGCGCGAAATCTGCCGGTTCCTTGGCCAGGCAGATGAAGATGTAGCCGCCGACGCTCTCGCAGGCGACCGGCTTCAGGCCGAAATCACTCTTGTCGAAACCGTCGGCCATCTGGCGGGCAAACAGCAGGCGGCCGTCCAGCTCGTAGGTCCACTGATGATACGGGCAGACGAGCTTTGCCGCGGTACCCTTCTCCGTGTTGCACACGCGGCTGCCGCGATGGCGGCAGGAATTGTGGAAGGCGTTGATCTTGCCGTGCTGGTCGCGGACAAGGACGACCGGATAATCGCCGACCTGCACGGTGATGTAGCTGCCCGGCTTCGGCAGTTCGCAATCATGGCCGATGAACAGCCAGTCGCGATACCAGATCAGCTCCATGTCGAGCTTGAAGTAGTCCGGATCGGTGTAGAAGGGCTGCTCCAGCGAAAAGCCTTGCCGGCGCCCCTTCAGGAGCCTCAGCATGTCGTTGCGGATATCCATGTCCTGTCCTCGTTCCTAAGGACTGAACTGGTGGTGACGGAGGAAGGATTGAAGCGCAGGCCGGCTGTGTGCCGGACATGCGCTATCCACCTCTTGACCGCCCACCGCGATCAGTCGAGTCTAAAAATCTCGGGCTGGTTTCCGGGCTCTGGAGTTGTCCTTGCGGACCATCGCGACACCTTCCCAGGCGGTTGCCCAGTGGTCTCCCGTTGCGACTTGAACTCCACCACCGTTGCGGGGGCAGCGCCGGATTCTGACCGGCTTCCCAATTCTCCGCCTCGTCGTCACGAAGCGGCACCTGAGATGGTATGATCTAACCACGATCGCGGGCGCGCCGTCGGCATGAAAACGACATCGTATCCATGCGGCGCGACACGGCATGCGAAACGCTACTGCAGCTCGTCGCGGGCCGAGATCCCACCTCCCGGGCGGCCATTTGCCGGCTGCGATCTTCCCGAATCCGACCCTTCGCGGGGGGTCAAAAAAGGTTAATGGTTTCGAAAAATGACTATTAGTTCGCCCTAAAATCGAACCGAACGGTTCGTTTCTGTTGACGGTGCGTGCAGGACGGTGTGAACGCTGGGCCTCTGAAACAGTCAGTGATCCATCAGGTGGCTACACCTAACACACTGATATGAAGAAGAAAAATGCATCCCTAGATTCCGTTGGCACAATTTCAAGGTGTGGATTCATGGTCCACACGGAACAACTTCGTGATTGGAAAAGACGACCTTGCCCTCCCACATCGGGGCTGTCCGAACGACGCGATTTCATTTCCAAGACACGCCGCTAGACGGACGGAAAAAAGACGATACTGGAGTACCAAAAATGAAAAAGATCATTCTCACTGCCGCAGCCCTTCTGGCCATTTCCGGCAGCGCCTTCGCTGGTAGCGACCACTACGGTTCCAACGCCGCGGCAGCCACTGCTGTCGACAGCTCGTACACCGCTTCGACCAAGAAGTCGGAACCGGCTGCTCAGGCGCCTGCCCAGGGTGCTGACCGCAACCTCTTCGGCAACAACTAACAGCCGATTCCCAGTTTCCCGGTCGACGGCGGGCTCGCCCGCCGCCCTGGCGAAATTCAGACATTCAGGAGTATTCAAGATGAACAAGATCCTCATTGCTGCCGCCGCCGTTCTGGCCATCACCGGCAGCGCTTTCGCGGGCAGCGACAACTACGGTTCGAACGGCCCCAACCAGCCTGCCGCCGCTGTGGACCAGTCGTACACGGCTTCCACCAAAACCTCGGAACCGGCTGCCCAGACGCCCGCTCAGGGCAGCGACCGTAACCTCTTCGGTCGCTAACAACCAATTTCGCAACCGACGGCAGCTGTGTCTGCCGTCCTGGCGAAATCCAGAATTCAGGAGACTAAAATGAACAAGATCCTTATTGCTGCCGCCGCCGTTCTGGCCATCACCGGCAGTGCCTTCGCCGGCAGCGACAATTTTGGCTCCAATGGTGCCAATCAGCCTGCCGCCACGACTTCGGTCGACAGCACGCGCACCTCTTCGGTACGCAACACCGGTTCGCCGGTCTACAAGCAGCTGACCAAATATCTCGACCGCCTGCCCAAGGCGATGTCGGGTGGCCAGCGCC
>NZ_RZRA01001080.1:0-1739 GCF_003998945.1 Mesorhizobium sp. M7A.F.Ca.CA.003.01.2.1
GTCCGCTTCACCACCGAAGTCGCCGGCATTTCCGAACTGGGCCTGATCGGCCGTGGCGAGGATGCCGAGATCACCACCTATCTCGAACAGGCGATGACCTCGGAGCTGCAGGGCAATGTCATCGACCTTTGCCCGGTCGGCGCGCTGACCTCGAAGCCATTCGCCTTCCAGGCGCGGCCGTGGGAGCTGACCAAGACCGAATCCATCGACGTGATGGATGCGGTCGGCTCGGCGATCCGCGTCGATAGCCGGGGCCGCGAAGTGATGCGCATCCTGCCGCGCGTCAACGAGGCGGTGAACGAGGAGTGGATCTCCGACAAGACCCGCTTCATCTGGGACGGCCTGCGCACGCAGCGCCTTGACCGCCCCTATGTGCGCAAGGACGGCAGGCTGGTTGCTGCCAGCTGGGCCGAGGCCTTCGCCGCGATCAAGGACGCGGTGTCGAAGACGGCGCCCGAAAAGATCGGCGCTATCGCGGGCGATCTCGCCGCCGTCGAAGAAACCTATGCGCTCAAGCTGCTGATGGCTTCGCTCGGCTCGAAGAATACCGATTGCCGCCAGGATGGCGCCGCACTCGATCCGGCGCTGGGCCGTGCGAGCTATATCTTCAACCCGACCATCGAAGGCATCGAGCAGGCCGATGCGGTGCTGATCATCGGCGCCAACCCACGTTATGAAGCCTCGGTGCTCAATGCGCGCATCCGCAAGCGCTGGCGGACCGGCAATCTGCCGGTCGGCGTCATCGGCGATGTCGGCGATACCCGCTACGATTACGAACAGCTGGGCGCCGGGCCGGATTCGCTTGGGGATTTGGCCAACGGCAATGGCAAGTTCTTCCAGACGCTGAAGAAGGCGACACACCCGCTGATCATCGTGGGACAGGGCGCGCTGGCGCGTGCCGATGGCGCGGCCGTGCTCGGTCAGGCGGCCAAGCTCGCGGCCGCCGTCAACGCTGCTCGCGCAGACTGGAACGGCTTTGCCGTGCTGCACAATGCGGCCGGGCGCGTCGGCGGTCTCGATCTCGGCTTCGTGCCGGGCGAGGGCGGCAGAAACGTTGCCGGCATGCTGGGCGAAATGGAGCTCTTGTTCCTGCTCGGCGCCGACGAGATCGACATGGCCAAGACCGGCGGCGCCTTCGTCGTCTATATCGGCACGCATGGCGACCAGGGCGCGCACCGCGCCAATGTCATCCTGCCGGCGGCCGCCTACACGGAAAAATCGGCCACCTATGTCAACACCGAAGGGCGTGTGCAGCAGACCAACCGCGCCGGCTTCGCGCCGGGCGAGGCGCGCGAGGACTGGGCGATCCTGCGGGCGCTGTCGGATGTGCTGGGCAAGAAACTGCCGTTCGATTCGCTGCCGCAGCTGCGCGCCAAGCTTTATGGCGAATACCCGCATCTGGCCCGTATCGACCAGGTCGCGGCCGGCAATGCCGAGGATATCGCCGAGGTGGCGAAGCTCGGCGGACGGCTGAACAAGGGCACCTTCACCTCGCCGGTGAAGGATTTCTACCTGACCAACCCGATCGCGCGGGCATCGGCCGTGATGGCGGAATGCTCGGCACTGGCCAAGAGCGGCTTCAAGCAGGCGGCGGAATAAGCATGGACACTTTCTTCTCCTTCTACGTGCTGCCGGCGCTGCTGATCCTGTTGAAGTCAGTCGTGCTGATCGTCGTTCTTTTGATCTTCGTCGCCTACATCCTCTACGCCGACCGCAAGATCTGGGCGGCGGTGCAATTG
>NZ_RZRA01001081.1:0-1738 GCF_003998945.1 Mesorhizobium sp. M7A.F.Ca.CA.003.01.2.1
GCGTGTCGGTGGCCATCATCTGCATCCTGCTTGCCTATCCCGCCGCCTATTTCCTGACGACGCTGAAAGGCCGCTGGCGCTACGCCTTGCTGATGCTGCTGCTGGTGCCACTGCTGATGAGCTACGTCATCAAGATCTATGCGATCCGCAGCATCCTGGGCCTCAACGGCTTCCTCAACAAGGCGCTGGTGGCGCTTGGTATCCTGCAGGAACCGTCGACGCTTTTTGTGTTCAACATGAACGCCATCCTTTTGACGCTGACCCTGCTCCTGATCCCCTTCGCCATCCTGCCGATCTTCCTGTCGCTGGAGCGGATTCCGCAGGTGCTGCTGCGCGCATCCGACGATCTCGGCGCGAGCGGCTTGCAGACCTTCCTGCGCATCACCTTGCCGCTCAGCCTGCCCGGCGTCGCTTCGGCGGCGAGCTTCGTCTTCGTGCTGGCGATCGGCGATTTCCTGACGCCGCAAATGGTCGGCGGCATCAGCGGCTTCACCTTCGGCCGCATCCTCTACAGCCAGTTCGGCACGGCCTATAACTGGCCGTTCGGCGCGGCGCTGTCGGTGGCGCTGGCCGTCGTGGTGATCGCCGCAATCCTCGTCGGCGAACGCTTTGGCCGCAACCCGGGGACTTCGGTATGAGCGCCCTGCCCCGACTGTCCACGATCTTTCTGGCCGTGATCACGACACTGGTTGCGGTGCTGCTCTACAGCCCACTGTTCGTGCCGATCGTGTCGTCGTTCTTCACCATTTCGCATGGCTCCGTCGACTGGTCGTCGCCGACCCTGTCGACCTATGTGGCGCTGGCTGAAAACCACGACATATTGGTCGCTCTGCGCACGACGCTGATCGTCGGCGTCTGCACCGTCATCCTGTCGGTGGTCAGCGGAACGCTGCTGGCGCTCTATTATCATGGGCGCCGTTCCGGACGCTCGCTGCTGCAGTTCATCATCTTCCTGCCGTTCCTGATGCCGCCGATCATCAGCGGCCTGGCGCTGCTGATCTTCTTCCGCGAGATCGGCCTCGAACGCTCGCTGCTGACGGTCGTTATCGGCCATACGGTTTTCGTGTTGGCGATAGTCTACCGCACGGTACTGATGCGGCTGCAGTCGATGAGCCGCACGCTGGTTGAAGCGTCCTACGATCTCGGTGCCACGGGCTGGCAGACCTTCTGGCGCATCATCCTGCCGAACCTGTCGAGCGCCATGGTCGGCGGCGCCATCCTGGCCTTCGCCCTGTCATTCGACGAGACCATGATCACCATCCTGGTCACTGGCACGCAAAGCACGCTGCCGGTCAGGCTGTGGGCGATGATGCGGCTTGGCTTCTCACCCGATATCAATGCGCTGGTGGCGCTGATCCTGATGTTCACCGTGCTGCTCTGCGTGCTCGCCGCCCGCTTTCTCATCCCCAGGCAAGTTGCGACGGAACGGACGTGAGTGCCGGGCAAGAGCGCCGCAATGAGGCAACCATATTCTTGGCCCGGCATCGATGCTGACATAATCGATGCCGGACCAAACGGAATGATGCTTACTGAAGCTTGGCCTGCAAGGCGTTGACATCGTCGGTGGTCATTTCACCGTCCGTCGCTACCTTGCCGTCGACGATCTTCCACAGCCGGAACGGGCCTGTGATGTCGCCATATTTATCGAAGGCGACCGGGCCGATGACGCCTTCGTAGCGGATCGGCTTGCCGTCCTTGATCAGGCCGAGCGCCTTGGCGAACTCTTCCTTGCCAGCAA
>NZ_RZRA01001082.1:0-1728 GCF_003998945.1 Mesorhizobium sp. M7A.F.Ca.CA.003.01.2.1
CGCTCAGGCTGGGTGTTCCGCAACGAGAAGCCCGGCCCCGGCCGCTTCCGCCAGTTCATGCAGTTCGATGCCGACACGATCGGCACGCCGGGTGTGGCCGCCGACGCCGAAATGGCCATGATGATGGCCGACGTCATGGAAGCGCTGGGCATCAAGCGCGGCGACTACGTCATCCGCGTCAACAACCGCAAGGTGCTGGATGGCGTGCTGGAGGCGATCGGCCTTGGCGGCGAGGAGAATGCCGGCCGCCGGCTGACGGTGCTGCGTGCGATCGACAAGCTCGACAAGCTCGGGCCGGAAGGCGTGAAGCTTTTGCTTGGCCCGGGCCGCTGGGACGGCGGCAAGGAGGGCGAAGGCGACTTCGCCAAGGGCGCCGGGTTGAACAACGGGCAAGCCGAGGCGGTTCTTCTCGCGACTGCGAGGACTATACAGGCCGGCCAGGATTCCATGGTCAGTTCGAACGCGATCTACCAGGAAGGCGTCGGCGAACTCGCCACGATTGAAGCGCTGGTCAGGGCGGCCGGATATGACGAAGACCGGATTGCCATGGACCGCTCGGTCGTGCGCGGCCTCGAATACTACACCGGCCCTGTCTTCGAAGCCGAGCTTCTGGCCGAAATCCCCAACGAAGACGGCCAGATCGTGCGCTTCGGTTCGGTCGGTGGCGGCGGGCGCTATGATGGCCTCGTCTCGCGCTTCCGTGGCGAGCCGGTGCCGGCAACCGGTTTTTCCATCGGCGTCTCCAGGCTGATGACCGCGCTGAAGAACCTCGGCAAGCTTGATGCCTCGGACGTGATTGCGCCGGTCGTCGTGCTGGTGATGGACAAGGACACCGACAGCCTCGGCCGCTACCAGAAGATGGTGGCGGAGCTGCGCGCCGCCGGCATCCGTTCCGAAATGTATCTCGGCGGCGCCGGCATGAAGGCGCAGCTCAAATATGCCGACCGTCGCGGCTGTCCGGTCGCCATCATCCAGGGCGGCGACGAGCGCGCCAAGGGCGAGCTGCAGATCAAGGACCTGATCGAAGGCGCGCGCATGTCGGCCGAAATATCAGACAACGCCGAATGGCGCGCGGCGCGCCCGGCACAGGTGACTGTGGCGGAGGGCGAGCTGGTCGTCGAGGTGAGGAAGATATTGGCGGCGCAGGCTGAGGAGAGGGCGCGTGGCAAGTAGAGGCCGCGTTGGCGCCTCTGGTTTGGGACCAGAGGGTCGTGCAGCACTGAGGTCAGCAAGTTGACCTCCCGCACCCCCGCCATCTCCACCGACATCACCAACCTCTTCGCCACGCGCAACACGCACGCCGTCGAGGTCGCCATATTGCAGCCGGCGGACCCGTTCCTCGACATGGCCGGCGAGGATTTGCGCCGCCGGATCTTCCTCACCGAAAGCGAAACGGGGCAGACGCTCTGCCTGCGGCCGGAATTCACCATTCCGGTCTGCCTCGACCACATAAGTTCGCAGGCCGGCACGCCGCGCCGTTATTCCTATCTGGGCGAGGTGTTTCGCCAGCGCCGCGAAGGCGGCAACGAGTTCTTCCAGGCCGGCATCGAGGATCTCGGCGACCGCGATACCGCGCAAGCGGATGCCCGCTCGGTGGCCGACGCGCATGCGCTGCTGTCGCTGGTGCTGCCTGGCCAGGCATTGGCGATCACGCTTGGCGACCAGACCATTTTCGAGGCGGTGCTGGCCGCCCTTGGCCTGCCGCGCGGCTGGCGCATGCGTCTTGCC
>NZ_RZRA01001083.1:0-1726 GCF_003998945.1 Mesorhizobium sp. M7A.F.Ca.CA.003.01.2.1
GACGGCACCAAGCTGGTGACCGTGCACGAACCGATCCGTTGAGGAGGACAGGATGCTGGAGCTGCGTCCCAACTGCGAATGCTGCGACAAGGACCTGCCGCCCGAGGCGACGGATGCGCTGATCTGCACCTTCGAGTGCACCTTTTGCGCCGGATGCGTGGAACAGGTGTTGGGCGGCATCTGCCCCAATTGCGGTGGTGGTTTTTCGGCGCGGCCGATCCGCCCGGCAGCGATGCTGAAGAAATATCCTGCGTCGAGCAAACGCGTACTCAAGGCCGAAGGCTGCGGCCCCCGCAAGGCGGCGTGAACACCAGACCGAGCAAAACGAAAGGCAAACAGAATGATATCCGCCAAACGCCTCTGCCTGTCGGCGATCCTGCTGCTGGCCGCCGCCCTGCCGGCCTATGCCCATGTCGGCCTGGGCACCACCTCCTCCTTCACGGCCGGCTTCATGCACCCGCTCTCCGGCCTCGATCACATGACGGTGATGATCGCGGTCGGGCTGTGGGCGGCGCTCAAGGGCGGCAAGGCGGTTCTTGCCTGGCCGGCTGCCTTTGTCGGCGTCATGGTGGTCGGCGGCGCGCTGGGCATGCTGCATATGCCGCTGCCCTTCGTCGAACCGGGCATACTGGCATCGGTCGTGACACTCGGACTGCTGGTGGCGCTGGCGATCGATCTGCCGGTCTCGGCCGGCGTCGCCATCATCGGCCTGTTCGCACTTTTCCACGGCCACGCGCATGGCACCGAGGTGCCGGAGAATGCCGGCGGGCTTGAATACATGGCCGGCTTTGCCACCGCCACGCTGTTGCTGCATGCCACCGGCATCGCCACCGGTCTCGGTCTCGGCATCCGGTTTCGTGGCCTGGCCCGCGCTGCCGGTGCCGCCTGCGCGGCGATCGGCATCGGTCTCGCCTTCGGCATCGTGTGAGGGTGACCATGATCCCCGGTGAAATCATCACGGTGGGCGGCGACATCGAGCTCAACAAGGGCCTGCAGACCGTCACCCTGAAAGTCGCCAACAGCGGCGACCGGCCGATCCAGGTCGGCAGCCACTACCATTTCTTCGAGACCAATGAGGGGCTGAAATTCGACCGTGAGCGCGCCAGGGGCATGCGCCTCGACATTGCCGCGGGCACGGCCATGCGCTTCGAGCCGGGCCAGGAGCGCGACGTCACGCTGGTGCCGCTCGGCGGCAAGCGCGAGGTCTACGGATTTCAGCAGAAGGTGATGGGCAAGCTGTGAGATCTTCCGGCGCGCTCAGCTCAGTTCGATGGCTTGGCCGCGGCGTAGATGACGATCTTTCCGGGATTGTCGAATTCGACGGCGAGGACATCCTGCGCCTGCACGCGCCGCGATTCGATGGCGTTGAACAGCAGCGCGTTGGCCTCGATCTCCTTGCGCAGCTCCGTAATGTCGTCCTGATGCTGCTTGACCTTGGCCTCGATCTCCGGCGGCGGGCCGCCTTCGCTGCGCGCGGCATCGGTGAGGAACACGATGTCGACCTTGTCGAGCTTGGATGTCTTGCGCACCGTGCCGATGTTTTCACGCGTGCGGTCGATCGCCGTGTTGACGTTGCCGGCCTCAGTGTTGGCCTTGGCCTCTTCCTGCTTGACCTGCGAGCCGACGATGCGATTGACGGTCTCCGTGCTTTCCAGTCCCTGCGCCTTCAGTCCGGCAGCAGCACCAGCCGCCGCCAGGAACGTCATGGCGGCGACTGCCTGCATTC
>NZ_RZRA01001084.1:0-1723 GCF_003998945.1 Mesorhizobium sp. M7A.F.Ca.CA.003.01.2.1
GGCAAGGGCAGCGTCGTCGGCACCATCCTGGGCGCCGTCATCCTCGGCGCCATGCGCAACGGTTTGACGCTGATGAACGTCCAGTCCTTCTATCAGCTTCTGGCAACTGGTCTTATAATCCTCGCCGCGATGCTTATCGATCGCGTGACGAGGGGGCGTGGATGACCTTGAGCGGGCTGGACCTGAAAGCGGTAGGACCGCGCATCCGCATGATGATGCCGCATCTCACTCCGCTGGAGGCGAAGGTGGTGGAAACCGTCTTCGGCCGGCGCGGCTTCGACGAGAGCATTCCGCTGAAGCAGATCGCCGAGGAATCCGGCGTGTCCGAGGCGATGGTGGTCAAGATCGCCAAGAAGCTCGGCTTTTCCGGCTATCGCGACTTCCGCACCGCCGTCTATGAGTACAGTCGCCTGCCGACCGCCGAGATGCACCAGGAACTGTCATCCGACGACAGTTCGGCCGAGATCGTGCAAAAAGTGTTCCGCACCTCCATCCAGGCGCTGGAGGAGACGCTGGCGATCCTCGACATCGAGGATTTCGACCGCGCCGCCGAGCTGCTCTTCCGTGCCAAGAACCGGGATTTCTATGGCGTCGGCGGCTCGGCGCAGATCGCGCGCGACGTTTCGCACAAATTCCTGCGCATCGGCATCCGCGCATCCGTCTACGACGATTCGCACATGATGCTGATGTCGGCCTCGCTGCTCGGCGGCGACGACATCGCCGTCGGCTTCTCGCATTCGGGCAACACGTCGGCCGTTATCGACGCCATTCAGTTGGCCCGCAAGAACGGTGCCCGCACGCTGGCCATCACCAATTACGACAACTCGCCCCTGGCCGCCGTCGCCGATATCGTTCTGTGCTCGACCGCGCAGGGTTCGCCGCTGATGGGCGAGAACGCAGCGGCCCGCATTGCCCAGCTCAACATTCTCGACGCGTTGTTCGTCGCGGTGGCGCAGCGCGACTATCAGGCGGCGGAGCGAAATCTCGGCCGCACTATGTCGGCGGTGACATCGAAACGAAAAGACCGGGGCTCATGACGACAACGCCGCTGGTGACCGTGTTCGGCAGCCTGCATTACGACATTATGGTCGACGCGCCCGACCGCCCGCGCAAGGGCGAGACGGTGACCGGCCATGCCTGGCACCCCAAATGCGGTGGCAAGGGCGGCAACCAGGCCGTCTCGGCGGCGCGAGCCGGTGTGTATGCGGCGATGATCGGCGCCGTCGGCGACGATGATTTCGGGCGGGCGTTGCTGGCCAATCTCGATCGCGCCAAGGTCGACCGCCGCTTCGTGCGGGTGGCCGCTGGCGCCGGCTCCGGCATGAGCGTGGCGATCTTCGACCAAGGCGGCGACTATGGCGCGGTGATCGTCTCGGGCAGCAATCTGGCACTGGGCCATGCCGACAGTGCCTCTGCTTCCGATGTGGTGGGACAGACGGCGGTGCTCCTGCTGCAGAACGAAGTGCCGGAAGCCGCCAACATTGCCGCCGCACGCGCAGTCAAGGCACGGGGCAGCCGCGTCGTGCTCAACGCGGCCCCCGCGCGCAAACTCTCCGAGGAGTTGATCGCCCTGGTCGACATATTGGTGGTCAACGCCATCGAGGCGGAATTCCTGGCTGGCACGGCAGTGGTCGAGACACTCGACGGGGCCGCGCAAGCCGCACGGCTATTGGCCGATCTCTATCCCGTGGCGATCGTCACGGCGGGCGGCGAAGGCGTCGCC
>NZ_RZRA01001085.1:0-1718 GCF_003998945.1 Mesorhizobium sp. M7A.F.Ca.CA.003.01.2.1
CTTCCAGCCTCTCCCGAAATAGAAATTTCATAGCTACATTTTCCATATTGGAAACGGCGGCAAGGGTTTCCCTGCCCTACAAGCGGCATATCTTTCACTGGCTATTGCCATACAAGCTGCATACCAATTTCTACCAGCTTTGGTTGTGCGCCCGCCACCACGCCCCGAGGATAGCAATTGGCACTGCGCCTCATCAGCGGCAAGCTGTTCCTCACAAGGGTCGTCATCCGGCGGCCCAGCTGGCGGCGGAGGCGGAGGCGTCGTACGCCGTTCCGACGGCATCGGGCAAGATTGTGGCCCTGGCTGCGGGGGGGGGACGTAAAACGCAGTCCAAGGGATTGCCACCCCAACACCACCATCGATTCCCTCCTGGACCTGGAACCCAATACAACCCGCTCGGATCCACCTTCATCAGCGGGCTGTTGCCGACATACGCCCACCTTGACGGCCCATTCGGCATACCGAGCGGATCGGGCTGCAGATAGCGCCCGATGGAAGCATCATAATGGCGGTGCCAATTGTAGGCGAGCCCCGTCTCGATCTGGAACTATTGGCCGGGGAAGCGCTGGTTGAGCGTCGCCGTGCCACTGATGCTACGCACCTCACCGTAAGGTAGATAGCTCGCCTGCCAGACGACATTGCGGCCCTGGTCGGTCATCATGACCGGCCGTTCGAGATGGTCAGTCAGCACGTAATAGAGCACCGGCGTGATGCCGGCGTCGGCGACCATCGCCAGCGGGCGGCCTTCGACCCAGATGTATTCGGTGACCAGCGCGCCGGACGCGTCATATTCGGCGATTACATTGCCGTCGAGGTCGTGCACCATGTGCAGCGTGGCCGACGAGGCGGCGATGGTGCGCGAGACCAGCCGCGACAGGTAGTCGTAGATGTAGGCGCCTGCCGTCGTGCCGTTCGTGGTGGCGCCCGAGAGCTGGCCGGCGGCATTGTAGCTGTAGGTCTTGGTGAGCTCCGGCGAGACGGTCGCGTCCTGCGTGACGTTGCCGGCAAGGTCCGACTGGAAGCCGCGGCTCGGTGCGCCGCCGGTGAGGATGCCGGTCAGCCGGTTGGAGCCGCCCTGAAGGCTGTAGGTATCGATAGAGGTGACGCCACCAATGGTTACGGTGCGCTGGGTGATGTTGCCGACACCGTCGATCGTATAGGTGAGGCTGCCCCACGGCCCATCGGCATTCTCGATGAAGCCGTTGGCCGTATAGGTGTAGGTCTCATTGTTGGCGGGGTTGATCCTCGATTGCCGTGAGATTGCGCTTGTCCTGGTATTGCAGCGGATGAGATCCTGGCCTGCTACCCAGGCGTTCAGATGCAGCGTCCGCCGTCGACCTCCAGCGCCACGCCGGTGATGAAGGCGGCTTCGTCCGAGGCCAGCCAGAGTGCGGCGTTGGCGATGTCGAGCGGCGTCGAGAGCCGGCCGAGCGGGATCGATGCGCGGAACTTCTCGCGGATTTCGGGTGTGTCGGCGCCCATGAATTTCTCCAGCATGCCGGTCTCGCCGGCAACCGGGCAGAGGCAGTTGACGCGGATGTTCTTCGGCGCCAGTTCCACCGCCATCGATTTGGTGGCGGTGATCGCCCAGCCTTTCGACGCATTGTACCAGGTGAGGCCGGGGCGCGGCCGCAGACCCGCGGTGGAGGCCGTGGTCAGGATGACGCCGCCGCCCTGCCGCTCCATGATCGGCACCACGGCGAGTGCCGCGTGATAGA
>NZ_RZRA01001086.1:0-1712 GCF_003998945.1 Mesorhizobium sp. M7A.F.Ca.CA.003.01.2.1
GGCGTCGAGCCAGACCGCGCCCGACGCCGACTTGCCCATCTTGGCGCCCGACGAGGTGGTGAGCAGCGGCGTGGTCAGTGCATAGAGCTGCGCGTCCTCCGTGCGGCGGCCGAGATCGATGCCGTTGATGATGTTGCCCCACTGGTCGGAGCCGCCCATCTGCAGGCGGCAGCCGAGACGCTTGTAGAGCTCGACGAAATCATAGGCCTGCAGGATCATGTAGTTGAATTCGAGGAACGACAGCGACTGCTCGCGATCGAGCCGCAGCTTGACGGAATCGAAGGCCAGCATGCGGTTGACCGAAAAGTGACGACCGACATCGCGCAGGAAATTGACGTAGTTGATCTCCATCAGCCAATCGGCGTTGTTGACCATGATGGCGTCGTTGGGACCGCTGCCGAATTTGAGGTAGGGCATGAAGTTGCGGCGGATACCGGCAAGATTGTCTTCGATGTCCTGCGGGGTCAAAAGCTTGCGCGCCTCATCCTTGAACGACGGGTCGCCGATCATCGAGGTGCCGCCGCCCATCAGCGCGATCGGCCGGTGACCGGTCTGCTGCAGCCAGTGCAGCATCATGATCTGGATCAGCGAGCCGGCGTGCAGGCTCTTGGCGGTCGCGTCGAAGCCGATATAGGCTGTCACCGTCTCCTTGGCGAAGATATTGTCGAGACCGGCATCATCCGAAGTCTGGTGGATGAAACCGCGCTCGCTCATCGTGCGCAGGAAATCCGATTTGAAGGCAGGCATTTTTTCTATTCCCGAAAGCGTCCGGCCGCTGTGGCTCAGGCGTGCATGAACGCGGGCGTTTAGCATCCAAGCGCGATCAGCAAAAGTGGTTTCCGGTTTTGCGACTGATCGCGCCAGACAAAGGTCCAGCGATCAGCAAAAGTGGTTTCCGGTTTGCAGCCCGCGCGGATGGCGTTGCGAATCCTTGCTTCGTCGTTTGGGCTGGCGTATTGAGGCGCCGCGCAGGGCAGGGCCTGAGGCGCCGCGACGGGGCCATCCCGCAGATCAGATCCGGAAAGCTCCGCGATGAACAGGAACTATCTCTTTCTCTTTCTGTTCAGCGTGCTGATGACGTTCAGTGGACTGGCGAGCCTTCCACCCATCGACCGCGACGAATCCCGTTTTGTCCAGGCTACCAAGCAGATGGTCGAAACCTCCGACTATGTCGACATCCGTTTTCAGGATGCCTCGCGCTACAAGAAGCCGATCGGCATCTACTGGCTGCAATCGGCGGCCGTGGCGCTGAGCGGCGAGGGGGCGGCGGCGCCGATCTGGGTCTACCGCCTCGTCTCCATGCTTGGCATTGCCTTGGCCGTCGTCGGCATCGCCTGGACGGGCACCAAGCTGTTCGGGGCCAATGCCGGTCTCGCCGCCGGCCTGATGATGGCGGCGATCTTCGCCACCGCCTTCGAGGGCCGTGACGCCAAGACCGACGCCATGCTGCTGGCCTGCTGCGTGGCGGCGCAAGGCGCGCTCGCCCAGATCTATCTGGCAGCGCGCCGCAACGAACCGGTAGCCGCCCATCTGCCGTGGATTTTCTGGGCCGCTCAAGGCCTTGGAATTCTTATCAAGGGGCCGGTGGCTCCGCTGTTGTCGTTGCTCACGGTCGCCGCCCTGTTTGCCTTCGAGCGCGACTGGCGCTGGCTCCTGAAGCTGAAGCTCGTGCGCGGTGTCGCTCTGGTGGCGCTCATCGTGTTGCCCTGGGT
>NZ_RZRA01001087.1:0-1708 GCF_003998945.1 Mesorhizobium sp. M7A.F.Ca.CA.003.01.2.1
CTGCGTTGATAAGGGCGGCGCCGATCCCCTTGCCGCGCACATCCGGGTCGGCGAACAAATCCTGCAGATAGCAGTTGTTTTTCTCCGACCAGCCGGAGCGGTGGTACAGGAAGTGCGTGAGACCGACCGCCTTGCCGTCCAGTGTGGCGATGAAGCCTTTTGGCTCGAATTCGCCCGGAGTGAACAGCCGCTTCCAGGTGACGGCGTAGACCTCTTCCGGCAGCTTCGTCTCATAGAAGGTGAGATAGTCGGTCCACAGGCGCCGCCAATCGGCGTGGTCGGACTGCGCGAGCGGGCGGACGATTATCTCGGACATTTCGTTCCCTCTGAAGTCTGGAACCCGATCCATACCAATAGAATCGGGATCAGGAACACCCTTGCCTATTCGGCAGGCGAATTATATTCGCGAAAAGCGGTCGCGAGCATGTGCAGCGCCTCCCGCGCCCGCGGCGGCAGAGCGTGCGACTGCAAAACGATCTCGGACGGGGGAATTGGTGGCAGGCCGAGTTTGCGGCCCACCTCGATCAAGCCCGGGGGCACAACCCGGTAAGCGAGGGCGGAAAGGGCAAAGCCCGCCGATACCGCGATGTTGACGGCAGCGCCGCCGCCGCCGACGAAAGCCTCATTCCAGGCGATGCCTGCCCGGTCCAGCGCTTCGACCGCTCTCATACGGTCCGGGCAATTGCATCTGGTGCTTAAAAGAGCCAGGCGCAGGGGCGTGCCTGGTCGCCATTCGAAGCCAGGTGCCGCGAACCAGCCATAGTGGGTGCGCGACAAAGCTTCACCGCGTCGACTGTCATCTTCCTGGTGCACAATCACCGCATCGAGTTCGCCGCGATCGAAAGCTTCTTCCAGCATGGAGCTGGTATCGATCCGTATGTTGAGCGCGAGCGACGGATCGTGGGCATGAAGCTGGGCGATCAGCGTGGAAAGCTCAGGCCCCGCGACATGATCGACGAAGCCGAGCGCAAGCCGACATGGCGCCGCGGAAAATTCCGCGACGGCGCGTTCATGGGCGGCAAGGAATTCGCGGGCCACGGGCAGGAAGACAGCCCCCCTTTCCGACAGTGCCACGCGGCGCGGGGTTCGTTCGATCAAACGTGCGCCGAGCTTTTCCTCGAGCCGCCGCAACTTGACGCTGATCGTCGCCTGGGTGCTGCCAAGTGCTGCAGCCGCCCGGGTGAAGCTCTGCAGGTCGGCCACCATGACGAAAGTGCGCACGGCATCGACATCGAGACTGGCCATCTCCGTCATTCCATTTTGTTATCTCTGAAATAGAAATGCATAGTCTTTTTTCATAGTAAAGCCTCGTCTATGTCATCTCGACCGCAGTTTGAAGAGCCAGCCCGGTTCCAGAATGCTTCGACAGAAAGTGATCGACATGACGTTTCAAATCGACCGAAACACCGTTGCGCTTGCCGGGGCCTGCCTTGCCTCGCTGCTGTTCGGCCTCGAAATCTCCAGCGTCCCGGTGATCCTTCCGAAACTGGAAAGCGTGCTCGCCGCCGACTTCAAGGATCTGCAATGGATCATGAACGCCTACACCATTGCCTGCACCACGGTGCTGATGGCGACAGGAACGCTGGCCGACCGCTTCGGCCGCAAACGGGTGATGGTGATCGCCACCATCGCCTTCGGGCTGGCCTCACTGCTGTGCGGCCTCGCGCCGAGCGCTTCGCTCCTCATCATTGCACGCTTCCTGCAAGGC
>NZ_RZRA01001088.1:0-1703 GCF_003998945.1 Mesorhizobium sp. M7A.F.Ca.CA.003.01.2.1
TCATAACACCGCAATGGGGATGATTTACTGGCTGGCAGAACAATGTTTCGTCCGTTGGCATAAATGACTCAGCTCTCCTTTCAGCCTGCTTTTGACGCTTTTCATGCGGTTTTTAGGTTTTTACGTCTACGAAATGTGCTCGGCCCTTCGGAGGCGCTGGCCTACGATAAGTTGCGGATTCTGGATTTCTACCTTTTGTTCCCTCACAAAGTTCGGGACATTCGGCTGACAGCCCAGCATCAGAAGTTCAAAAAGCTATCAGACCGATATGCTTTTACTAAACCTTATGGCGAGCTACCCGATGCCAGGTTGGTATTCGAACGTATGCGCCCTATGCAAGCAGCGGCCATTCAAACCCTTGCCGCCAAGTCTTTGGTGAGTGTCGATGCGCTTGCGCAAAAGGAAGTTAGAGCCACAGGGTCCACAATTCCTCGGAGTCTCGCGGAACGAGTAGCCGAGATCAACGAATCTCAGTCCGACCTCATGGATTTCTTGGCCACTCTGGCATCGGACTATCCTCTGCAAGGGGATAACGGGCTGAAGGCGAGAACTGGCCTGTTGGAGCATCGATATGATGCGGTATGAGCCTACGCTGATAGTGACGCGTGTTGTGGTCGAGCGGGGTCATCTCGTTGTTTACAACGAACAGTTCCATGAGGGCGTTAATGTCGTCCGTGGTGATAATTCCTCCGGAAAATCGACTGTTTTAAATTTCATCTTCTATGGACTCGGGGGAGAACTCGCCGATTGGAGCGCAGTGGCTCGCCTTTGCACGAGAGTTGTCGTTGAGGCGCGTATAAACGGGCGCATAGTGACCCTTAGCAGAGAGATTTCCGAGTCGACCGGGCAGCAGCCAATGGAAGTTTTTGGTGGCCCATACGAGATGGCGACAGGGGCTGCCCGATCCGACTGGATACGCTATCCATATAGAGGTACGAGCAATCGCGAGAGCTTTTCGCAAGCAATATTTGGCCTCCTGGGAATTCCGGAGGTATCAAGCGATCTGTCCGGCAACATAACTATGCATCAGATACTTAGATTGCTGTACGCTGACCAGCTAAGCCCAATAGAGGACATCTTTCGTTTCGAAAGATTTGATCAAGCAAATTTGCGAGATACGGTAGGACGACTCCTTTGTGGCGCATACGATAGCGATCTTTACGATAACGAGCAAAAAATAAAGGAGTATAGCAAAGAGCTGGACAAGGTAATTGGGCAGCTACACTCGCTATTTACGATATTGGGCAGAGTAGGAGGGCCGGACCAGGGATTAACTACCGAATGGATTCAGGCTCAGAGACATAACCTGGAGAAGGACCGGGCTGCGGTTCAGACTGCGATCGAACAATCTGAGGCCGCACTTTTTTCCAGCGATGCAAAGGACCAATTCACACTGGACTCGCAAGAAACCGCTTACAGGCGGGTCCAAGAGATTCAGTCGAGCCTCGTGCGGACCCGTCAAGAGCGTGACGCCCTCACGCTTACGATCGCTGATTCCGATGCTTTCATTGTTAGCCTCCGGAACAAGATCGAGGCCCTGAAGGACTCTGAGAATGTGGTCGAAAATATCGGAGAGGTCAGTTTTCAGTGGTGTCCAGCCTGCTACGCGCCTTTGGAGGATGAGCCTGCTCCACATTCTTGCCATTTGTGCAAAACGCCATTTGACTCCGAACAGACCCAAGTACGCATTTCCGGTCTGATTC
>NZ_RZRA01001089.1:0-1689 GCF_003998945.1 Mesorhizobium sp. M7A.F.Ca.CA.003.01.2.1
TAGCTCCGTCTGCCGTCTCTCAAGGTTGTGTCGGCCAATTTCTCAGCCACCATAATCGTCGGAATGTTTGTGTTCGCCCGAGGGCAAAATGGCATGACGGAAGCGTCGGCGATCCTCAAACCCAAAATACCATGAACGCGTCCCGACGGATCGGTCACAGCGCCAGGATCCGCGGCTGCCCCCATCCTGCAGGTCGACGTCGGATGCCAACTTGGGATGACGTTCTGGCGAATATACCGATCCAGATGTTTCTCGTCGTTGACGAGATCGGAAATGCTATCCCCATCCGTTATGACGCGCCTAATCAGC
Source organism: Mesorhizobium sp. M7A.F.Ca.CA.003.01.2.1 (assembly GCF_003998945.1). NCBI lineage: Bacteria > Pseudomonadati > Pseudomonadota > Alphaproteobacteria > Hyphomicrobiales > Phyllobacteriaceae > Mesorhizobium > Mesorhizobium sp. M7A.F.Ca.CA.003.01.2.1. The sequence continues at coordinate 310 of NZ_RZRA01001089.1, forward strand.
CCACGGCGCAGCCGCGGCGACGCGTCCATGAGCAGCGCCAGAAATGACGTGAGTGCATAGTTTGTGCTTGTGACCTTGCTCACCAGCTTCGCTCGCGCATTCAACGCTGACGGAAACGGGTCCAGCGCCACAGAGGACAGCGAATCTTGCTGCAGCAGGCGGACTATGAAGCGAAAGCCCTGCTTGAGGCGCTCGGCGTCCCGCTTGTCGCTCAACCAGTTGAAATCGACCTCCGGCTCTATTTTATGCGAACTACCCTTGAGCGCCACAGTTCCCGTCGAGTAGCTGCGATTGACCCACACGGCGAGAGTGCCGAGGCGCCTCCCCAGCGGGTGCCAGGATGATTTGGCAACAGTCGATATTGCCATATCGGTCGACGGGCAGCCTTCGTAACCCGACGAGTAGCGGGCGTGCATCTGAATATATTCGCTCACGCCGGGTGACAAGCGATCGGCCGGCTTCAAATAGGCCGAAACGCAAATCGTGGGGTGTTCCTGAAGATTCTGGCCCACACCTTTCAAATCTGCAACGATAGGGATTCCGAATTGTACTAATTCCTTCGCGGGGCCGATCCCGGAGCGCATCAATATGGCGGGTGAATGGAGTGCTCCTGCGCACAGGATAACGCAAGAAGCGCTATACGATTGCACGCCCGATTTGTTCTCCGTCTCGACCCCCGTTACCGTTGTTCCCAAAAAGGTCAGCCGCGCAACTGTCGTTTCGGATAAAATCGTTAGATTGCGGCGAGAGCGGACGGTTTCGGGTAAGTACGCCATCGCGGAGGAGACCCGATGACCATTGCGGTTGGTCAATGGGACAACTGAATAGCCATCACCGAATGCACCATTGAAGTCTGGCCTGAAATGAAGCCCCAAAGCATCGTAAGCATCGGAGATTGCCCGGATGAAGCCCGACCAGTCTGATTGGCGCACACGTTTGATTGGCAAGGGGCCGTTCGTGCCATGAAATTCCCCGCCGAAATCCAAATCGCATTCTAGACGACGGAAGTAGGGCAGCACGTCTTCCCAACCCCAGCCCGTTGCACCGCTTGAGGCCCACTCATCGTAATCTCCGGGCCCGCCGCGGTTGGCGACTTGGGCATTGATGCTGGAGCCGCCACCCATGACGCGCGCCTGTTCGTAATGGACAGGCTTGCGGCCACCTCGCACCGTTGTCGCGTGGAGTGACTGCCATCGATAACCGGGATTAAGGTAAGCACGCGTTGGGTCGCCATCCTGGATGTCGTCAGGAATGGCATTCGGCGGCGTATCAGGGCCAGCTTCAATGAGCAGCACGCGAGCGCCATAGGCGGAGAGCCTGCTCGCCATCACGCATCCAGAGGAGCCACCACCCACGACGATATAATCGAAAACCACGCAA
>NZ_RZRA01000108.1:0-8727 GCF_003998945.1 Mesorhizobium sp. M7A.F.Ca.CA.003.01.2.1
CCCATACCCCTCCGCTCCTGCCTTAGGCCGCCCTCAGGAACGGGACGGTAATGGCAGCGGCGAGGCGCGGCCTGAGGTGAAGCGGAGAATATCGTCGGCTTTCGTAAAGGTACGCGGACCGTCGCCTTGTATGCAAGGAGCTGGAGGACTAACGTTCCAATCCTTGAAAATCATCAACGTGGACGCGACATTTGGATGCTTACCTAGCGATCGCTGAGTCTATCCTTCGGATCGAACGGAGACCCTTGAGTCCCCGCGCGATGTTGGCTGCTGCCTATCGCCTCGGCTACGTGCCAACCCACTTGCACGGACGGACGCAGCATAAGACGCTCGGAGCTAGGTTGAGCGAAGACATCATCTCTCATCGCGACAACAGCCTTTTCTTTAGGACAAAGCCAGGGCGCTTTTTCCTTAGGGAGTTCCTCACTGACGACACCATTCCCGAGGACCACAGGCAACCGATCGCTACTCGACGCCGCATGCGCGAACTATTGCGCGGGCCTGCTCTCGCAGTTGACGTTAGCGACCTTGCCCTGATCGCGGAAGTCGGCAGACCAATTGAACCGGAAATAGTATTCGGCCTGCTACGCTCGAACCGCTACCGTTACGACAATCCAAAGGCAAAGCGACCCAGCAGCGTCTTTCTTTGGTCTTTTGTGTCGGTGCGCCGCGACCGCGAGGTCCTGAGCTACAGGCTCGGCCGCTACCGCGATGACCGTGATGCATTCATGGCGAGACGTTCAGTTGGATTTTCGACTCTCGTTCATCTTGAGCAACGGACATTGTTCAATGACGACTTCGGAATTGTGGACTCGGGTGTCCAAGCAGCAAAAGTTGACCTCGATGTTCCCGAGATTAGAACGCCGGCCAGTGTCAACCGGCTTGCTGCTCACCTAAGGTATTTTATGTGGGTTTCGCATGGTGAGGGGCAGAATGAACTGCTCGCGATTATTTCGTTCGAATGCCCACACTGGTTTCATCCTGAACGGCGGCGACTGGCGTTGAACGACCTGACTTGGCTCGACTTGCGCACTCCTGTGAATAACGTCGATGATTTCGACCCATGGTCACGATACGTGTTACTGACAACGGATCGAAACCTGTCAGCCGGCTGAAAACTTGGCATCATCGTCGCTCATCTTATCGGGGCCAAGCGTTGCGTATGTGAAGTCGCAGCTGGAAACGTCAGACTCTGCGCGAACGAAGCGTGCACTACAATATATTTGCCGAATATACAGACTTGGCTATCGGATCGTCCAAAGCGAACTTCTTGGCGTTCAGCAATCAATCGTCGGCATTCTTTACACCCGAAAATCGGACGAAAAGCTGAGGCGTTGGGCCTTGAATGCATTGGCGAGATGCGGAACGGCGGCTGTCAGCCTCGAATGTGTGATGGGAGTTTTCAAGGAATTTAGTTCCGACCCGCAGACTGCAGCGGCAGCCATCGCCGCGATTTACAGGATGAAGCGAGACGCGACCAAAGCGATAGACGATCTCGATCTCTTCGACCCGCAAATGCGAGTCCTTGCGGCCCTGCAGCATGTGGAACATACAAAACTGGACCTGACGGGCATTCCGGTCGACATTGAGAAGGCGTCGGCGGACGTCCTCAAACTTGGCTTAATCGTTGTCGGCTTGAACAGAGCCCCTCACAATCTCTTTCATCCACGGCACAGTAATTCCGAAATCGTCAAAGCGCTCGGCGCTTACGACGACGATATTGTCGTCCAGTATACCGTTTGGGCCGTGGCCGAGAACGACAACCTATCTATTGACGATCTGGGTATCCCGCTCAGTTCGGTGGAGAGCAGGCCACCAAATGTACGTGGCTGGATGTATCGCGCGATCGCCATGCACGCTAACGCTGCCGATCACCAGGATTACATTGCCAACGGCGCCGGCGACGATGAGGCTGAGGTCCGCCTCGCTTTGGCTATCGGGCTAAAGGATACCTATTACGACGGGCTCGAGGCTTTGGCGCACGATTGGTTCATGACCGAGGCGGACAGTGAGATTGCTCATACACTCATGGACCACATGGTGCGCCATGCGGATCGGTCGCCAACATATGAATGTACTGTGCTCGACTTCTACGAAAGAGAGGCGCAAAACTCTCTCCTGCGTCGGAGGATCGAAGGACACGCCGCCAAGACCGAACTCTACAGCAAGCTCATGCGTATATCATTCGACGGTTCCGACGACTTATTCAGGAGCATTAACGTGACCAACAATACCACGAATATATCTGGCGGCATTAATGCCGGAGCTGTTTCAATGGGTGGCGATGCGACGAACACGGGGGAGATCAATGTTAATTACCAGCCGCAAACGATAGAGCTGATCCAGGCCGAGCTTTCCAAGGCGATCAAAGCCATACACGACTCCGGCGTTGCCCCCGAGCTTAAGGAGCATGCGCTTGAACACGTGAAGGCGGCCCAAATAGAGCCCACACCCGATAAATTGAAGAAAGCGGTCGACGTCCTTGGCAAAGTCGAGGACGGGGCGAAGAAGATATCGGGAATTTCGACAGCAGCAGTTGCCATCGGAACTACCGCTATCGCGCTTGCCAAACTCATGGGCTATGTGCCCTGAGCTTCGTGAGCTCATCGTCCTTTCATTGATAGAGCCGCATCACTGCTCATGATCGCTGCCAAATCCTCAGCGTACGGGTGGTCGAGGTGTTCAGCCGGCCACCTCCATGCATCAGCAGGCTGCCCGGTGACAGGCCGTTCTCAGGATCAAGGAAGATCGGCGGGTGCCGAGAAGGCGTTGGCAGTGTGGGGGTTTTAAGCGCAGCCTACCCACACCAAGGGCGTGGCGTCGGCGGACAGCTTGTAGAGCCACAGACGAACGGTACAGCCAGCCCCTCTGACACCAATATGTCGCCCACATCCTGGCCATCGGCAAAGAGAGAGCCGCAACTTCGCCCGTAGTTGCACTTGCCGGTGCCCTCAGTGCCTGCCGGGCAGGAACATGGAACCATCTTCAGCTCCAGCTTCGCCGCAGCCACCAACTCTTTGAGGCGCGCCTTTGCTCGCTGACCAAGGTCTGCCTCAGCGTCGCACCTCGGCTGGATGCTCTCAGGCGCATTGAAGCCCACCAGCCGGGTCCCCTTGTCGGAACCGTTGAGGCGAATGGTGTCGCCGTCGGTGATAGTGAACTGCGAGCTTGCGAGCGGCGCCCGGTCTCCCGTGCCTGATCTCGCGAAGGACGGCATGGTGGGCCAAGAGATGTGCTCGCCCTTCTCGACGTATGAGTAGATCAGCGAACCGACGATCAGCGCCAGCGCGAAACCGAAGGCTCTGGTGAACCGCGCCGCCAAGTATCTCACCTCCCTAGCGACCCGGCTGCCTGGTCGCCGTGGCTCCCAATGCGGCGACGAAGTGGGACGGTATGGGGCTGTTTGGCTCCGCTCGAAGTTGCTCGATGGCGCGGAGCCTATTATCTCATAGAGCTTCGCAAACTGCTTTGGGCTTAGCCGTGTGCGTGGGCCGTACTTCGCCAGCCGGACGTGCATGTCGAGCAGGAATTGCCGCTGCCATAGGGTAAGACGGCCGCGAGTAAGCACAGCCTCGACACGGGACTTCAGGTCGTCCTCGGTCTCCAATCCGATACCTCACGCCTGCCTTACAATACTGCGCAGGCGGTTGGGTGTGAATAGGCGTACGCACCGGGCGGAAAGTTGCACCTCGGAGAGGCCTATCTGGAACACCGACGACCTAATCGCCTTCCGTCAAGGCTCCCCTCTAGGCCCCCCCTGACGTTCTCCCAGGTGTGGCTTAGGGGGATCAGGTACCTAGTAGTCCAAGCCAAGATGGCCTACAGCGTTGTTTCCCACGGAGTACAACGCAATGACCGATGAGCCGCTGCCAATCGCCCAGGCGTCACCCAGCAAGCCGCTCGCGTTCGGAGGCGGAATGGTTATCGGGGCGCTTGGCGGTCTCGTAGGTCTCGGCGGCGCTGAGTTCAGATTGCCGCTGCTGATCGGCCTGTTCAACTTTGGTGCGCTGGAGGCCGTGATCCTGAACAAGGCCATGAGCCTGATCGTGGTGGCAACCGCGTTGCCGTTCAGGGCTCAGACAGTCCCGTTCGGGGAGATCGCTTCACATTGGCCGATCATAGCGAACCTCCTGGCTGGAAGCCTAATAGGTGCCTGGCTCGGGGCCGGATGGGCGACCCGCCTTCGAGCTGAGACCCTCTACAAGACCATCTCGATCATACTCTTCCTCATCGCAGGGGTGCTGTTGTTCGGCCATAACGCTCATGCCAACAGTGCCTTGCTCAGCGGTCCAGCACAGTTGATCGCAGGGGTCTTCGCTGGGTTCATCATAGGCATCGTTGCGGCGCTGCTCGGGGTCGCTGGTGGCGAACTGCTGATCCCAACGCTGATACTGTTGTTCGGGGCCGACATTAAGCTCGCCGGCAGTCTCTCGCTTGCCGTGAGCTTGCCGACCATGATTGTCGGGTTCGCTCGCTACAGCCGCGACCAGAGCTTCTCAGTCATCCGACGCAACATCGCGTTCGTATTGGTCATGGCCTGCGGCTCGGTTGTCGGGACGTTCCTGGGCGGGCAGATGCTTGGATTTGTGCCGAGCGGTGTGCTGCTGCCCCTGCTGGCTGCCATCTTGGTGATTTCAGCGGTCAAGGTCTGGCGTCACTGACGACGCAACATCCCTTCTTCCTCGGCAGCTTCCTCGAATGCTTGCCGAACGTCCTCTGGTGACGCCCGGTCCTCGAACGCGTCGATGCAGGCCTGCACCGCCTTGTTCCACTTCGGCCCCTTCCTGGGCCACTTCATGAGTTCCTCGGCCGCCCCCTCAACGTGACTGATGCCTGCCGTGATGCCGACCCTATCGGACCTCACGTAGACCGGAGGGTTGAACCAATGGAGAGCCATCAGAAGTCACCTCGGTCGACCCTACGTTTCAGGTCTGCAGCATTCAAAAGGTCGACCAGATCGTCGGCATACTCCATGTCGAGACCTGTGGCTGGATGACCATCAGGCTCAGCCGGCTGCCCGGTGAACACGTCGAACACCGTCCAGGTCCCATTCGGTTCCTTCTTGAGGTCGTACCGCTGCTGGGCCATCTGGGACCTCTTGGGTGGCAGCCTTTTGGGCTTGATCGATTGCATCAAGAAGCGAGGCTAGTGTTGGGGGTAGCTCAGGGTCAACCGTCAGGCCGAAGGCCTTCTGTATGTCTCGACGATTGTCCCCGTTGCGTATCGATTCACGAAGGTGGTCGGCCACGGTCTTGTGACCGGCTTTGTCGCGCTTGGCCATGAAGCTGTCCCCTAAACCCCTAAATTATTGTGTGACAAAAGCTCCGTTTAACGGCGCTCAACGTATTGTCAGACAATTGGTTCCATTAGGAGGTCGGAATATTTGATAGTAAAATGTGAGCGGGTGATCGGACAACTGGCACGCGCGCCGTCCCCCCGTGGGGGTGCCTCCCGGCCGTCATTGATCCGCGCCCGCGTGGGACGTGATGCGCGCGTGATCGCGGGCGTTCTCCCACACAATTCCCCACATGCAACGCGCAACACCATGCAATCCAAGGCTTGCCAAAGGATATGATATCCCTTCGATGCATTGGGAGGGTGCCAAGGGTGCGCCAAAGGGCGCCGACAGGTAGCCGGAAGGGTGCGCTATGTTTCGCCACTTGTCCGGCAATCGGTGTATTTGTCGGACACAAGGGTGTAGGGTGCCCGATGATCGCTGACCCATGCTTCCAAATCGTCTTATCCGGCGCGCTTCGCCACACCCTCGTTGAGACCCGTGTTAACATGGTTCGAGCGCGCGCCGCTCTTGCCGAAGCTCGCATGATCGTGAGGGATGACACTGCGCGCCGCTACCATGTGCGCCTAGGTCTCACCCTAAAGAAACCCTTTCGGCACCCTTGATCGGCCCCTAGCTCCGCGCGTTACGGCGGCGACCCATTCTTTTCCGTCCACAAACCTATACCTTTGTGAACATGCCGCTTGACATGTACACTTATCGTCCACTAAGTGATGTTCACCAACACTCTTAGAGGAAAGTGCACATGATCATCGGATACGCCCGTGTTAGCTCGACCGGACAAGACCTCGACACCCAGCTTGAGAAGCTCACGTCTGCCGGGGCCGAGAAGGTCTTCAGCGAGAAGAGGTCCGGCTTGGACGAGACGAGGCCGGAGCTTGAGAAGGCGCTGGAGTTTGCCCGTGACGGTGACGTGTTTGTGGTGACCAAGGTGGACCGGCTGGCAAGATCGGCGGCACACCTCCACCAGATCGTCAGGGACCTCGATAAGAAGGGTGTCGGCTTCAAGGTGTTAGATGACGCCTCGCTGGACACGACCACCCGAACTGGCAAGCTCGTGTTCGGCATCCTCGCCAGCATTGCAGAGTTTGAGACGGCGCTTCGTAAGGAGCGGCAGATGGAAGGCATCGCCAAGGCGAAGGCCAAGGCAGAAGCCCAAGGCGAGCCGTGGAAGACTGGCAGGCCCGTGACGCTCGACCATGATCGGATCAAGGCCCTGAAGGCCGAGGGGCGCTCTGTGAGGCAGATTGCCAAGGAAGCCGGGTGTTCACCTTCAGCGGTCCAGAAGGTGCTGGCCGTGTTGGCCTGACGTTTCCATAAAGTATGGAGCGAGTGCTGAATAGGGAGGCGATTACCCCACCCACTAGCACAGGAGGGTGGCAGTCAGCCCACTAGCCCTACGAAGGCGCAAATAGGGTGACCACTAGCACTACGAGGGCGATAAGGCCCCCACTAGCACTGTGAAAGCGGCCCCATAGGGACACCACTAGCACTATGAAGGCGATAGGGTGACCACTAGGACCACGGGGCGATTAGACCCCATACCCCCACCACTAGCACGGTGAAGGCGAATACCCCCTCCACTAGCACTACCCAACGCTCTTCACCCAAGCTGCCCCGTGCAGTTCTCCCCTGTTGCGACCGCCTGTTGCCCTGTTCGGCTCTTCCGGGAGACAGGATGTGGCGCTTGTCGGGGCAGCTTTGGTGAGGCGCGTGTGTCCCTCTATCTGTCCTCCGATTTTGTATGAAATCACCCGTCAATTATTTTGTATGAAGCACCACGAAAGGAGCCAACATGACCGTCTTCCGTCCCGTCGAGGCGGATTTCTCCGAGGTCTCGGATCACTGGACTGCCGAGGTTGAGGCATTTCAAAGGAAAGGCCCCCGGTGGACAACCCAACGCTACCAAGAGGCCACCCGCAAGGACACTGAACGTGCGCCAGAGTTCAACCATAAGGCCACCCTCGTCCTATGTGCTGAGGGCTTCTCACAGCCCGCATCAGCGAAGGTGCTGGGGATCACCGACCGTGCTGTTCGGTCTCACCTGTCGCGCCCATGCGAGGCTCTGGAAGCTGAACGCGAGCGGATGGCTTGGCGGGGCCGTGTACAGCACCATGAGGTGACCAAGCGCGGGCGCGCTCCGTTCGATGTCTGGGCTCACCTGAAGGCGGGTAAGGCTCCCGTGGTCGCTGATCTTCTCGGCTTCGATCCGTGGACAGCCGAGGGCATCGGGGCAAGCACCCGCGAGAGGGTCGCTTTCTACATCGTGGACGGATGGTCACAGGCTGAGATTGCCAGACTGCTGGGCATCTCCAAGCAGGCGGTATCGAAGCATGCTGCCGCTATCAGGAGATTGTTCAAACCGAAACGAACCCGGAAGTTAGGAAGTCGGCCAAACCTGATTTCACAACGCTAACAATGACATGAATGGTTGACTACCTACTATAGGGCTTCCACTCAGGGACCTTCACTTCGGGTGTTACCTTGGTCAGCCCCTTCGGGTTCCTATCGTCGATAGGTTTATCCGAAGATAACACCAAGGTTCTCCTGAGTTGCTCAGGGACATAAGACACACCCTCTAGAAAACCCTCTGTAACAGAGAAACCCTAGAGACACCCTTATATCAGGATGTCATTGGTCGCTTCGCTCCGAAGACCATGGAATATGTCTCCTGAGTACCTGATCACCCTCAGTACTGCTTCGCTCACAGCTTTGGTCTATTCTCTGGGTTTCCCTTGTTCCAAGGCCATAGCCAGAGGGAACTCCAAAGGACGCATGAAGTCTGTCCACCTGATGCTTGGATGACTGATGATCTCCCTCCACAGGTCTTCACCCTTCCACGTCAACCTGAGGCGTCCCTTTAAGGGAGGCCTTCGAATGTCACCACCAACACTTACCCGAAAGGATCACAATGAACATCACCACAGGAGCCGACCCCTATCATGTCGACTGAGGCCGACCGCATTGCATGGCGAATACACGGTCGAGAATGGCGAGCAGCGAACCCAGAGCGCGCTAAGCAGATCAGCCGGGAATGGTATCACCGCAACAAGGCTCGCGTTGCCGAGGTGCGGAAGATGAAGCGAGAGGCCGCCCGTCTGGTGAAGGGGACAGCCAATGGCTGAGACAACCCGCCAGATCACCCCGGCAATCCGCGTTGTCGAGACCGACCGTGAATGGATCATTCAGGCAGCTGAAATAAAACGAACCCGGAGGCGGGGAGCGGAGCCGACCGGCAAATGGATCGACCGCGCATACATCACCAGTCGGTCAATGCTGAACTTGGAACTGAGGCGGATGGTCGGGGCGAAAGGGAGCCTTCTCGGACATGTTGAGCAAGGCGTGCTGGACTGGCTCAACAGGCTGCCGGTTCGGCATCCGGCACGAGACCGGGAGTCCAGCGTCATTGATATGCTGGAGGCGTCTACGCC
>NZ_RZRA01001090.1:0-1688 GCF_003998945.1 Mesorhizobium sp. M7A.F.Ca.CA.003.01.2.1
GTTACAGATTTTCGATACGGCAATTGCGCGGGCTGTGCAACCCATCAACGAAGCGCCCTCGATATTTTTTCGGGCCGCGAACAAATCCGCCTGAATGATCGCGCTTCTCATGCACTGCAGCATGGTTTGCTGCGGCGCAAACACCGAAATGCCGCCTGATACGGGCAAAAGGCGGCGGCAGGGCGATTTCTCCTGGAATCCCAATGCGTTTCGCAAAAAGAACCATCCACCTCGTGACGAGGACATACATCTCGATACTGGCAATCTGTAACGTTTCAGTATATTGACGCTTTGCCGGGGCTGGGACGCATATCGTATCGCTATGACGGCGATTGCCGACATGGCCCGCGGCTGCTATGCGCCTGACGGGCGGGACGAATGGACAGACAGCGTACGGACAAGAACGGGGAGAACTCGGCACAGGGACGGCCGACGTTGAAGACGCTTGCCTTCATGACCGGGCTCGGCGTCACCACCGTGTCACGCGCCTTGAAGGATGCCCCGGAAATCGGCGCCGAAACCAGGCGCCGCGTCCAACTCGTCGCCAAGCAGATCGGCTACCGGCCGAACCGCGCCGGCGTGCGTCTGCGCACCGGCAGGACCAATGTCATCAGCCTCGTGCTCAACACCGACCGCGAGATCATGAGCTTCGTCTCGGACATCATCTACGGCGTTTCGGAAGTGCTCGCCGAAACGCCCTATCACCTGATCGTCACGCCTTATTCCCGCTCGCAGGATCCGATGGAGCCGATCCGCTATCTCGTCGAGACCGGCTCGGCCGATGGCGTCATCATCTCGCGCACCCAACCGAACGATCCACGCGCCCGCTACATGCTCGAGCACGGCATGCCCTTTGCCACGCATGGCCGCACCGACATGGGCCTGGTCCACCCCTACCATGACTTCGACAACCATGTATTCGCGATGGAAGCCGTGCGCCGCCTGGCGAGCATGGGCAGGCGCAAGCTGGCGCTTCTGTCGCCGCCACCCGGGCTGACCTATTATGGCCACACGCTGAACGGCTTTGCCGATGCGCTGAGCGAGGTCGGCGCCAGCGAAATTCCGTTCAACACCGTTTCCATCGATCACACGATCGAGCAGATCAGGACCAGGACCGCGCAGGTGATGCGCCGCGAGAACAGGCCGGACGGCTTCGTCAGCAGCGCTGCCGCCGCGACACTGGCTATCGTCGCCGGCATCGAAGATGCCGGCCTCAAACTTGGCCGCGACGTCGATGTCGTGTCCAAGCAGTCGTCGGACCTGTTGCACCTGTTCCGGCCGGAATTGCTCGTCGTCAACGAGAACTTCCGCCTGGCCGGCTCCGATCTCGCCCGCTCCGTGCTCGGCTGGATCGGCGGCGCCGCACCCGGCTCGCTGCAGCGCCTGGTCGCCACCAGCGAGGTTCAGGCGTTCAGACCCCCGGTTTCCGTTTAGGCTCTTGGGCCGGCTTGTCAGCCAGCCGCACCGCTTCCCCACGGCCCATGGAACGCGCCTTTGTCGTCGATACGCTCGAAGCCGTGCGCGCCGAAGAAGTCGCGTTGCGCCTGGATCAGGTTCGAGGTGCCGCGGCCCTGGCGATAGCTGTCGAAATAGGCAAGTGCGGAAGACAGCGCCGGAACCGGCGAGCCGGCCTCCGAAGCCCTCGCCACGATGCGGCGCAGCGACGGATGCGCTTCCTGCATCAGCGA
>NZ_RZRA01001091.1:0-1686 GCF_003998945.1 Mesorhizobium sp. M7A.F.Ca.CA.003.01.2.1
CCCGCCGCCCGCCGCGCCGCATTGAGGCCGGCAAGCAAGCCTTGCCCGGCCGCTTCTTCATAGCCGGTCGTGCCGTTGATTTGCCCGGCGAGGAACAGGCCACTGACGCGCTTCGTCTCCAGCGTCTGATGCAGCTCGCGCGGATCGACATGATCATATTCGATGGCATAGCCGGGCTGCAGCATGACGGCTCGCTCCAGCCCCGGAATGGTTTTCAAGATGTCGAGCTGCACATCCTCGGGCAGCGAGGTCGAAATGCCATTGGGATAGACGGTGTCGTCGTCCAGGCCTTCCGGCTCCAGAAAAATCTGGTGCCCGTCCCTGTCCCCGAACTTGACGATCTTGTCCTCGATCGACGGGCAATAGCGCGGCCCAACGCCTTCGATCGATCCGGAATACATGGCCGAGCGACCGAGATTGGCGCGTATCAACTCATGCGTCGCGGTCGTCGTCCGCGTAATGCCGCAATCGATCTGCGGCGTGGTGATACGGTCGGTCATCAGCGAGAACGGCACCGGATCCGCATCCGCCGCCTGGCTTTCCAGCGACGCCCAGTCGATGGTCCGGCCATCGAGCCGCGGCGGCGTCCCGGTCTTCAGCCGTCCAAGCTTGAAGCCGGCGCGGTCCATCGTTGCCGACAGGCCGAGGCTCGCCTGCTCGTTCATGCGGCCGGCGACGATCTTCTTCTCGCCGATATGGATAAGCCCGCGCAGAAAAGTTCCGGTCGTCAGGACGACCGCGCCACAGACCAGGCGCCGGCCGTCGGCTAGGAGAACCGCCGTGATCTGCCCGTCGGCGATCTCGAAGTCCAGAACCTCGCCTTCGACCACGTCGAGATCGTTCTGCTGCCGAATCGCTTCCTGCATGGCAAGGCGATAGAGCTTTCTGTCGGCCTGCGTACGCGGGCCGCGCACCGCAGGGCCTTTGCGGCGGTTGAGCAGGCGGAACTGTATGCCGGCCGCATCCGCCACGCGGCCCATGAGGCCGTCCATGGCATCGATCTCGCGCACCAGGTGGCCCTTGCCGAGCCCGCCGATCGCGGGGTTGCACGACATGACGCCGATCGTGTCGAAACGCAGCGTCACCAGCGCCGTCCTGGCGCCGGCGCGCGCGGCAGCGCTGGCCGCCTCGCAACCCGCGTGGCCGCCGCCCACCACAACCACATCATAGCGATTGGTCATTTCCAAACGTCCTGGACTCAGAAGAATGAGGGACACATGTCCCTGCGGAGCGACGCTGTCAAGAAAACTCCGCGACAAGTTTCACGTGAAACAGCCGCGCCGCTAGTCAGCCCAGTGTTTCACGTGAGTCATCGGGCCGCCTGACACGTTTCACGTGAGTCATGCAGGCGGCGCAGCGCGGTGGTGGCCCAGATGAAGCCTACCCGCCTTCGGGGTTCGTCGAAAATCACGAAGCCATGCAGCAAAGCAACATACGATCTAAAGGGAGCTCACGCCGCAGCGACCCTGTTTCACGTGAGTCATTTCCCGATGCAGAACTGCGAGAAGATCACGTCCAGCATGTCCTCGACGTCGATGGCGCCGACGATTCGGCCGAGGCGATCGGCGGCGAGCCGCAACTCCTCCGCGCGCAACTCCTGCTCGTTCATCCGGCCGTCAGTGGCGCGATGCAGATGGCGGTTGGTCTCGCCAAGCACTTCGACGTGGCGAAGGCGCGACGGCAGGA
>NZ_RZRA01001092.1:0-1685 GCF_003998945.1 Mesorhizobium sp. M7A.F.Ca.CA.003.01.2.1
GCGCACAATGCCGGCATCCGCGTGCGCCGCACCGTGTTCATGACCTATGTCTTTTCCGGCTTCTGCGCCTCGATCGGCGGCTTCCTCATTGCTTGCCGGCTGAGCGGGGCAGGGCCGGGAACCGGCCTCAACCTCGAGATCATGGCGCTGACGGCGGCGGTGGTCGGCGGCGTCAGCCTCGGCGGCGGGCGCGGCTCGGTGATCAAGGGGCTGATGGGCGCAATCATCGTGCTGACCATGACCAACGGTCTGATCCGCTTGGGCTACGGCACCGGCACCAACCAGATGGTGCTCGGCATCATGTTGGCGGTGGCGGTGACCATCGACATCCGCTGGCTGAAGAACCGGCACAAGGTGCTGAATGAGGTCTATGTCGCGCCGGTCTATCTCAAGATGGGCGAGACACAGTCGGCCGCACCCGGCTCGGGCACGCCATACGAACTCGACAACAGGCTGTCGGCCGCAGAGCATATCGGGCTTGGCGAGCTGGAGGGGCCGGAAGACGTCATCCTCGACCGCGACGACAATCTCTATTGCGGCACGCGTCATGGCGAGATCGTCCGCTTCTTCGCGCCGGACTATGTCAGGTCGGAGGTGTTTGCCCACATCGGCGGTTTCCCGCTGGGGCTGGCCTTCGACAAATCAGGCAATCTGATCAGCTGCGTCGGCGCGATGGGTCTCTATTCGGTCTCGCCGGATCGGGAGGTCAAACGCCTCTCGGCGGAGACGTCGCGCTCGTGGACCTCGATCGTCGACGATGCACGGCTGCGTGACCCCAACGACTGCGATATCGCACCGGACGGCCGCATCTATTTCACAGATTCAACTAAGCGATATGACGCCCACGATTGGGCGCTGGATTCGATCGAGAACCGTGCCACCGGCCGGCTGCTGGTCTACGACCCGAAGGACGGCTCGACGAAGACGCTGCTCGACGGCTATCGCTACACCAACGGTGTGTGCATGGCGCATGACGGCAAGTCGCTGTTCTTCGCCGAAAGCTGGGCCTGCCGCGTGCACCGCTACTGGCTGGAAGGGCCGAAGGCCGGCACCGCCGAATGCGTCATCCGCGACATGCCGGGCTATCCCGACAACATCAACCGCGCCTCCGACGGCAATTACTGGATGGCGTGGCTCGGCATGCGCACGCCGAGCTTCGACCTGTCGCTGCGCCATCCCGACATGCGCAAGCGCATGACGCGCCGGCTGCCGCAGGACGAATGGCTGTTCCCCAACATCAACACCGGCGGTGTGGTGAAATTCACAGAGAAGGGCGGCATCGTCGAGGCGATGGGCGACCTCACCGGCGGCGCGCACCCGATGGTCACCTCGATGCGCGAGCACAAGGGGTATCTGTTCGTCGGCGGCATCCTCAACAACCGTATCGGCCGCTACAAGATTGCAGGCGCCGACCCGAACTGGACCAGCCCCGCTTCCTATTGGGGAGCAAAGCCATGATCCTCGACCCGGTGCTCGACCTGTTCCGCGGTAAGGCGGTGACCATCCCGCCGCTCGACGGCGCTTTTCGCCCCAATACGCGGCTGGATGATGCGCCGGCTTTTGCCGAGCTGACGGAACCGGATAATCTGCTGGTTACCGGTGACAGGCTGCTGGTCTCCAGCGGCAACGCCATCCATTCGATTGCTGCTGGAGCGCAACCTGTCGTGGTCGAGACCTTTCCGTCT
>NZ_RZRA01001093.1:0-1681 GCF_003998945.1 Mesorhizobium sp. M7A.F.Ca.CA.003.01.2.1
TGGCGTTGAGGCGCACAGTATGCGTTGCGACCTTGTTGAGCAGCGGGATCGCCGAAGAGGTGATGCGCGTCGAAAGCCGGGCCGACGACCTGCACGAGCAAGGGCTGAAGGATCTCTTCAGGAAGCACGGCAGCAGCGATCCGATGGCCTATATGATCGGCAGCGAGATTTATGGCCAACTGGAAAAGGTGGTCGACCGCTTCGAGGACGTCGCCAACGAGATCAGCGGCATCGTCATTGAGAATGTCTAGGTGATGGAAGCAACCATTGCCTTTCCCGTGCTGGCCGGCCTCGTCGCCGTCGCACTGTTCTTCGACTTTCTCAACGGCCTGCACGACGCCGCCAATTCCATCGCCACCATCGTTTCCACCCGCGTGCTGCGGCCGCAATATGCGGTGCTGTGGGCGGCATTCTTCAATTTCATCGCCTTCATGTTCTTCGGCCTCCACGTTGCCGAGACCGTAGGCAAAGGCATCGTCGACGTCAGCATCGTCACCCCGGCGGTGATCTTTGCAGCCCTGGTCGGCGCCATCGTCTGGAACATCGTCACCTGGATCGCCGGCATCCCTTCGAGCAGCTCGCATGCGCTGATCGGCGGCCTGGTCGGCGCCGGTGTGGCGAAGGCAGGCGTGGGCGCCATCGTTTGGACCGGGCTTGGCAAGACGGTCGCGGCAATCGTCTTGTCGCCAGCGACGGGCTTTATCCTGGCGCTCGTCCTGGTTCTCGTCGTCTCGTGGCTCTTCGTGCGCCAGACGCCGTTTGCGGTCGACAGCACCTTCCGCGTCATGCAGTTCTTTTCCGCCTCGCTCTATTCCCTCGGGCACGGCGGCAATGACGCCCAGAAGACCATGGGCATCATCGCCGTGCTGCTCTATTCGCAAGGCATGCTCGGCGCGACTTTCTACGTGCCGCTGTGGGTGGTCCTCACTTGCCAGTCGGCACTGGCGCTCGGCACCCTGTTCGGCGGCTGGCGCATCGTCCACACCATGGGCTCGAAGATCACCCGGCTGAACCCGATGCAGGGTTTTTGCGCCGAAACCGGTGGGGCGATCACGCTGTTTGCGGCGACCTGGCTCGGCGTTCCCGTATCGACCACCCACACCATCACCGGCGCCATCATCGGCGTCGGCGCCGCCCGCCGCGTCTCGGCCGTGCGCTGGGGCATTGCCGGCAACATCGTCATCGCCTGGATCGTTACCTTGCCGGCCACCGCTTTGATTTCGGCGCTCACCTACCTCGCGGTTGGCCTGGCGAGGTGAGGTGAAGAAATCTACCTGTCCACAAGGTTCAGGATGTTGCCGTCTGGATCCTTGAACCAGGCAACTTTCATTCCGTAACCGACGTGGAGATCGCCCTCCAGCGTCAAGCCCGGCATCTGATAGTGCTCGAAGGCGACGCCCTTCGACTTCAGCTCCTTGACGATGTTGCCGATCTCGTCGCCAACCATCCAGGTCACCGCTGTCGCCTTGTTGGTTCCGGCAAATTGGGAATGATAGACGTTGAGGGTGGTATCGCCGCTTTTGTACACGATCAGTTCGCCCCCCTCATCCTGCACCTGTTTCAGGCCAAGCGTTCCTTCGTAGAAAGCCTTGGCCTTTGCCAGATCGCTTACCGCCAGATTTGCCGTTGCGTTGCTGTTTGCGAGCATAATCGCCTCCTTCTCGGCTTGTCGGTCCCGTGC
>NZ_RZRA01001094.1:0-1674 GCF_003998945.1 Mesorhizobium sp. M7A.F.Ca.CA.003.01.2.1
ATCTTGCCTGGTGCGGCGTCAGGTCGGGCGGCAGGCTCGCCGCGAAGCCAGGGCTCGCCACCACGATTTGCCGGATCGTCCCCAGCCGCCGCGCCTGGTTCGAGGAATCGGTGAGCCAGCCGACGCGGATGCCGAGATCGATCTGCTCGTCCACCAGATTGCTGACGGCGTCGTCGAAGATCGCCTCGACGCGCATCTGCGGATAGGTTCTGAGATAGGCCGCCATGACCGGAGCCACCATCTTGGTGCCGTAGTCGAGCGGCGCCGTCAGCCTCAGCGTTCCGCTCGGTTCGACGGCCCCGCGCGAGATTTCGCCATAGGCGGCCTCCGCTTCCCGCAGGATGATCATCGCGCGGTCATAGAAGAGGCGCCCCTCTTCGGTCGGCGTGACACGCCGGGTCGTGCGCTGCAGCAGCGTTGCGCCCAGTTCCTCTTCGAGCTTGCCGATCTGATGGCTGACCACGGCCTTGGCGACGCCAAGCCGGTTGGCTGCGGCCGTGAACGAGCCGGTTTCCATCACCGTGGTGAAGTAGGCGAGCCGATTGAGGTTCAGAAGTTCGGCCAAGCTGGCTGCCATTTGTATGATCAGATCATACAGTTTGTATTATTGGGTGCCATTTATCGCAAGACCCCCACCTGCCACATATCAGCCAACGGCATTCGATCAAGCCGGCAGCCGGATCATGGGTAGCAGCGATTATGAACAATTCAGAAGTGACCTATCTTTTCGATCCGCTCTGCGGCTGGTGCTATGGTGCCACCCGGATGCTCGGCCGGTTGTCGGCCGCCGGCGTGCGCGTCGAGCTGCTGCCGACCGGCCTGTTTTCCGGCGCCGGCGCGCGTCCGATGGATGAAGGTTTTGCGGCGCACGCCTGGGCGAACGACCAGCGCATCGAGCGCCTGACCGGACAATCGTTCACGCCGGCCTACCGGCACAATGTCCTCAATGTCCGTGGCACCCTGCTCGACTCACATGCCGCCACACTCGGCATCACTGCCGCTGGCCTGGAGGACCCTAGCCGCCGGTTTGCGGCGCTGAAGACGATCCAGCATGCGCGCTATGTAGAAGGACGCGATGTCGTGACGATCGGCGGTGTGGCCGAGGTGCTCGCCGCCGACGGCATGGCGGACGCCGCCGAAATGCTCAAGGCGCCGACCGAAACATTGCTGGCGGCTCACCGCGATCAGGTTGGCCGTGGCCGTGCGCTGTTCCAGCGCCTGCATGCCGATGGCGTGCCTTCGCTCGCGGTCATCCGCAACGATGCGCCCCGGCTCATCGGTTCGAACGCGCTGTTCGGCAGCTTCGACAATCTCGTCGCCCACATCGCGGCGGCGTGACCCCATCCTCCAGACCCCCAAGCATAAGGAAACAGACATGGCAAAAGTCGCTCTCATTGGTGCATCGGGCGCTGTCGGTTCGCGCCTTCTCAGGGAACTCTCCGATGGCGGCCATACCGTCACGGGCATCGCGCGCAACCCGGAAAAGATTGTCGCGCTTCCGGGCGTGACGGCCAGGAAGGGCGATGTCTTCGACACAGAAGGTCTCGCGGACCTGATCCGCGGCCATGACGCTGTGATCAGCTCTGTGCATTTCCTGGATAGCGATACCGATGCACTGATCGAGGCGGTGCGCGCCTCCGGCGTGAAGCGCTATCTCGTCGTCGGCGGCGCCGG
>NZ_RZRA01001095.1:0-1674 GCF_003998945.1 Mesorhizobium sp. M7A.F.Ca.CA.003.01.2.1
CTATTAGCAATTCCTCATAGGACGGTCGCTTAGCGGTCGGGCCAGGGCGACGATTCCCGAGGAGATTACCATGACAAACCGGAAAACTCTGCTGGCGGCGCTTGCCGCATTGGCGCTCCTGGCATCTCCGGCGCTCGCCGGCAATGGGCACGGCGGTGGCGGTGGCAATGCCGGAGGCAACGGGCACGGCAACGGCGGTAGCAATGGCAACGGCGGCGGCAATGGCAAGAGCGGCGCTTCGCACGGCAAGTCGTCGTCGGCCCCCGGCCAGGTGGCCAAAGCGGACGACACCACGGTCGACAAGACCACCAAGGTCTCGTCCGTGCCCAAAGGCAAGAACATCCACGCCAAGCTTGGCCGGGTGAGCTCGCTGAAGCGCAACATCAATGCCTATATGAACTCGAAGAGCAAGAAATTCGCCGCCCTTCAGGCATTCGTGACGCAGTCCGCCAAAGCCAAGGTCGCTCAGGCCGCCGCCGACGCAGCACAGGCTAAGCTGGATGCGCTGACGTCCCTGACACCCGATCAGATTGCCGCGATGTCGCTCGAAGATCAGGCGGCCCTGCCTGGGAAGATAGCTGCTCTGCAGGCCGAGGTCGCTGCCGACAACGCTGCTGCTGCTGCGGCCGCGGTCGGCACCGATGATGCATCGCTCGACGCGGCATTGGCGGATATGGCCAACAAGCCCGTCGACGCCGCGGTCACGTCCTGGGCTCAAGACGTCCTTGCCGGCAAGATCGACCAGACGGCTGCCGCGATGCAGACGGAAACGACGCCGTAACGAACCGCCGCCGAAACGGTAGTGGTCAGTCAAAGAAGATGCCGCCGGGTTTCACTCGGCGGCATTGCCTTTTCCCGCTCATGGTCGGGCTGGCTATCCAGGGATAGCCACCGAGCTGGCGTCCAGGGATAGCCAGGCTCGAAACACTCAGACGTGCTTGCGGCCGCCGGTTTCGCGGAACCAGCTGTCGGGATAGGGATACCACCAGTCCTGGATCGCAGGCTTGTGGTCGATGATCACCATTTTGGAGCGGCGGAAGGCGTCGAGCCCCTGGCGTCCGAGCTCGCGGCCAAGGCCCGAGGCCTTCCAGCCGCCGAACGGCAGGGCATCGTTGTCGATCAGCGGGTTGTTGACCCAGACCATGCCGGCTTCGAGCCGTTCAGCCGCCTCGTGGGCTTCGGCCAGATTCGATGTGAACACCGAAGCGCCGAGCCCGAACGGGCTGTCATTGGCAAGCCGGATCGCCTCGTCGAAATCCCTGACCCGGCAGATGGCGGCGACGGGTCCAAAACACTCTTCGCGCACGATCGCCATATCAGGGGTGACGCCGGTCAGGATGGTCGGTTCGTAGAACCAGCCGATGTTGTGCGCCGGCGGGATGCGCCCGCCGGTCACCGCCTTGGCGCCATGGGCAATGGCGTCATCCACAAGGCGCATCACTTTGGTCCGCGCGCTTTCGCTGACCAGCGGGCCGATCTCGGTCTTGTCCATGCCGTTGCCGATGCGCAGCGCCCGCGTCCTTTCGGCGAACAGCGCGACGAAGCGGTCATGCACGGAATCGACGACGAAGAAGCGCTCGGCCGAAGTGCAGACCTGGCCGGTGAGGTGGAAGGCGGCGGTGACGCTGCCGGCCGCCGCGATCTCGAGCGGGGCATGCTCGCTTATGATCAGCG
>NZ_RZRA01001096.1:0-1670 GCF_003998945.1 Mesorhizobium sp. M7A.F.Ca.CA.003.01.2.1
CCCCTGGCGCCGCCCGCCAATCCGGCCAGGGCAGACGCGATCATCGTCTTGACCGGCGGCCAGTCCCGCCTCGATGCCGCGATGGATCTGCTGGCGTCCGGCAAGGGCGAACGGCTGCTGATCAGCGGCGTGCATCCTTCGGCCAGCCGTCGCCAGCTGCAGGCGGCAACCGGCGGCGACAAGAATCTGTTCTCCTGTTGCGTCGACATCGACCGCGCCGCGCTCGACACGATCGGCAATGCCGAGGAAAGCGCCAAATGGGTCGAGAGCCACGCCTATGGCACGGTGATCCTCGTCACCAACAATTATCATATGCCGCGCAGCCTGCTGGAAATGGGCAGGCTGCTGCATGGCGCCAAGCTCGAGCCCTATCCGGTGGTCAATTCCAACCTCGACAATGGCGGCTGGCTGACCAAGCCGCGGGCATTGCGCGTGCTGTTCACCGAATACAACAAATATCTGCTTGCGCTGGCGCGCGGCATCGTGCCTGTCAAGCCGACGCCCAACGGCATCGCGCTGGCCGAAACCGCGGCCGGCGGCTGATTATTCCCCTGCGGCCGCGCCCGAATTTCCCCTGAGCCGTGCGATCTCCTGCTCAAGGCGTTCGATACGCTTGTCCCGCTCGCCGAGTGCCGCCGCGACGTCGGCTGCCTCGAACCGTTGTGGAA
Source organism: Mesorhizobium sp. M7A.F.Ca.CA.003.01.2.1 (assembly GCF_003998945.1). Classification (NCBI taxonomy): domain Bacteria; kingdom Pseudomonadati; phylum Pseudomonadota; class Alphaproteobacteria; order Hyphomicrobiales; family Phyllobacteriaceae; genus Mesorhizobium; species Mesorhizobium sp. M7A.F.Ca.CA.003.01.2.1. The sequence continues at coordinate 669 of NZ_RZRA01001096.1, forward strand.
TATGCTGCGGGCAATTGGCATCCCAGGCCGAGACCGTGAACAGGACGACCTGCTCGGCGCGCGCTCTGTAGCCTTGCGGCATCAGCTTCGCCATCAGTTCGGCATCGTTCTCGACGACGCGCGCGGTGCCCCAGAGCTTGATGCGCTGGCGGTGCATATAGTCGATCAGGAACAGGAACGCCCTTGGATTGTCGGCCAGATTGCCCTGCGTGATGAACTGCCGGTTGCCGGAAAAATCCGCGAAGCCGATCGTATGTTCATCCAGCACCTTGACGAAGCCGGCCGGCCCGCCGCGATGCTGGACATAGGGCTGCCCCTCGCGGTTGGCGGTCGACAGGAAGACGCTGGTCTGCATTTCGATGAAGGCGGCAAGGTCCGGGGTGATGCCGGCCTGCCAGCCGCCACGCTCCTCGACGCGGGCGTAGGACTGACGTGAGCCCTTGCGGGCCTGGATCGCCTTGACGGTCGGCGTGAAGGCGACGTCGCTGGTGAAAGCATGCGCGTTCATCGAAAGCTTCCTTGCGGCAAGATGCTAAAGTCCGAGCTCCGACAGTGTCGGGTGGTCGTCCGGCCGCCGGCCGAGCGGCCAGTGATACTTGCGATCTGCCTCGCTGATCGGCAGGTCGTTGATGCTGGCGATGCGCAGACGCATCAGCCCGTGTTCGTCGAATTCCCAGTTCTCGTTGCCGTAGCTGCGGAACCATGAGCCGCTGTCGTCGTGCCATTCATAGGCGAAACGCACGGCGATGCGGTTGCCGTGGAAGGCCCAGACCTCCTTGATCAGCCGGTAGTCGAGCTCGCGGCTCCATTTGCGCGTCAGGAAGGCCTGGATGGCGTCGCGGCCTTGCAGGAATTCGGCGCGGTTGCGCCAGCGGCTGTCCTTTGTATAGGCGAGCGCGACCCGCGCTGGATCGCGTGAATTCCAGGCATCCTCGGCCATGCGCGCCTTCTGCGCTGCGGTCTCGGCGGTAAACGGCGGCAGCGGCGGGCGGGCTTTGGACA
>NZ_RZRA01001097.1:0-1669 GCF_003998945.1 Mesorhizobium sp. M7A.F.Ca.CA.003.01.2.1
CTTGCCGCCATGCGCGACGAGGGCAAGATCAGCGCCAAGGAACTGACCTCGGCGATGAGCGCGCCGGCAACGCGTGCGCCGTCCTATTGGACCGGCTCGGAGAATTACGTCGCCGATACCATCATGGAGGAACTGCCCGACCTGATCGGCGACGTACGCGGCGATATCGTCATCGACAGCACCGTCGACCTAAACCTGCAGAAGCTCGCCGAGCAATCGATCCGCAGGCTGATCGACGACAGCGGCAAGAAACTCAACGTCAGCCAGGGCGCCCTGGTGTCGATCGACGATTCCGGTGCGGTGCGCGCCATGGTCGGCGGCTACGACTATTCGACCAGCCAGTTCGACCGTGCTTCGGAGGCACGTCGCCAGCCGGGTTCGGCATTCAAGCCGTTCGTCTATATGGCCGCTCTTGAAGCCGGCCGCACGCCCGACAGCATCCGCAACGATGCGCCGATCAAGATCGGCAACTGGACGCCCGACAATTACGGCGGCAAGTATTTCGGCAAGGTGACGCTGGCCACTGCGCTGGCCAAGTCTCTGAACTCGGTGGCAGCGCAGCTGACCATGGAGGTCGGGCCGAACGCGGTTGTCGAGGCGGCGCACCGCATGGGCATCCAGTCCGACCTGACAGCCAACACCTCGATCGCGCTCGGCACTTCGGAAGTGACGCCGCTGGAGTTGACATCGGCCTATGTCCCCTTTGCCAATGGCGGCTACAAGCCCGACATCCATTTCATCCGGCGCGTGACGACCACCGAGGGCAAAGTGCTTTACGACAGCGGCGGCGGCAGCGCGCCGCGCGTCGTCAAGCCTGAGATCGTCGGCATGATGAACTCGATGATGACGGGCACGGTTGAGATCGGCACTGCCCGGAAAGCGGCTTTCGCCTGGCCATCGGCCGGCAAGACCGGCACCAGTCAGAATTCGCGCGACGCCTGGTTCGTCGGCTACACCGCCAATCTCACCACCGGTGTGTGGTTCGGCAATGATGATGGCAGCCCGATGAAGAAGGTCACCGGCGGCGCACTGCCGGCGCAGGCCTGGCACGAGTTCATGGTTGCGGCCCACGAAGGTGTGCCGGTGCGGCCGCTGCCCGGCACCTGGAAATCGACGCCGGGCGACACAATCGTCCCCGACGAGATACCCTCGGCGAACAACACGGCGCCGGTTCCGTCCACGTCGGTCGGCCAGCAGGCACCAGCGCGGCCAGCAGCGCCGGTTGCCCAAGCGCCAGCGCCGGTCCGCGCGGCTCGTCCCGCCCAAACCGTCGATGCCGATGGCCTTTCCATGCCGGGGGATGACGGCGCCACCGCGTCGATCAAGCACCCGGTGCCGCCAGGCGACGTTGGCGGCCCGCGCAAGAAGCGGCAGACCTCGATCCTCGACCTCCTTGGCGGCTGAGTAGACCTGCTAATTCGCCTTTGGTTTGGCGCTGCCCAGCTTCTTGCTGTCAAAGGTCAGTTTGTCGCTGTGAATTTTGCCGTCGCTGATGGTGAGGTGCTTGGCGCAGGAAAGCGCGCCGGACGACTCTGTCATCAAGTCATACATTAGCAGCGCCTGGTGGTCGTCTCCGAAGGCCGCGATCATGCGCACACCGGTCACATCCTGTGAAAGTTTGGTCAGGCCCTCGAGGTAGGGGGCCTTGCCAGTCGACTGTTGCATCGGC
>NZ_RZRA01001098.1:0-1665 GCF_003998945.1 Mesorhizobium sp. M7A.F.Ca.CA.003.01.2.1
CTATTGTTCCGAAGTCTTCCGCGGCGGCATCGAGAATGTGGATGGCGGCCAGTGGGAGGCCTGTACGGCACTAAACCTTTCGCGAACGCGGACCTGGCGAACAATCATTCTGCCGCAGGCGATCCCGCCCATGGTGCCAGCTCTGGGCAATTACTTCATCGGCATGTTCAAGGACACGCCGGTCCTGGCGGCAATCTCGATCTTCGAGATGCTGCAGCAGGCGAAAAATTTCGGGGGCAATAACTATCGATACATAGAAGCGATCACTATGTGCGGCTTCTTCTACTACGTGTTCAGCTTGGTTGCTTCCGCTATCGTGCAGTCGGTCCGCGTCTGGCTCAACCGCCGCTACCATCTGCAATAGGGAGGCCTTATACTATGAGCGAATTTGTGCTTCGCTTCGAGGACGATCTCACGAAGCGCCCTAGGGCATCAGCCAGGCGGGACGAGCTTGACCTCGATATCAGGCGCAGCGAAAAAGTCATGAACGAACCCATAGTTCGCTTCGAGAACGTCACAAAGCGCTACGGCGCGTTGACGGTGCTGGACGAACTCAATCTCGAGATCGCACGCAACGAGAAGGTGTCCATCATTGGTCCGTCCGGCTCGGGCAAGACCACCGTTCTGCGCATGCTGATGACGCTTGAGCACATCAACGGGGGGGTGATATGGGTCGACGGTGAACCGTTGACGCATACGCAGAAGAACGGCCAAATAGTGCCGGCGAGCGAGCGTCATCTCCGTCGCGTGCGTGCCAAGATCGGTATGGTGTTCCAGCACTTTAACCTGTTCCCGCATATGACTGCTCTGCAGAACTGCATGGAGGCGCCGATCTCCGTCCTTGGGCTCTCGAAGAAGGAGGCGGAGGCCCGAGCGGCAGAGCTGCTCGACTTGGTGGGCCTCGGCGACAAGAAGAACCATTTCCCGATCCAGCTTTCCGGGGGCCAGAAGCAACGCGTGGCGATCGCTCGGGCGTTGGCCATGCGGCCCAAGGTGATGCTGTTTGACGAGGTGACATCAGCGCTTGACCCGGAACTGGTTGGAGAGGTGCTCAACGTCATCCGCAAGCTCAGCGCCGAACATGACCTCACAATGCTGATGGTCACGCACCAGATGGGCTTTGCCAAGGAGTTCTCCGATCGCGTGTGCTTCTTTTCTGGCGGTAAGATTGTCGAGCAAGGCCCGCCCAGCCAGCTTTTAGGCAATCCGCAAAACGAGCGAACGCAGCAGTTTCTCAATGCGGTGCTGGAGACGAGGTGAGTTGCGGGTTGTGCCGCTAGTTGAGTTATCCCGTGGGTGGCTTCCGGGCAGGAACTGGTCCGTTCGGAGCAGGCTGCCCTGCGACGAACCTACGCGCGGTTTTTCAGGGCCGGGTTGATGTCGAGGTTACTGCCCCAGTTCATTCAGGACTGCATAACTAGGATCGTCCGGTCCAAGCCCCAGATTGGTCGAGTTAGGTAAATAGCGCTGCCCGTTCGGCAGTTGCGAGCTTGAAGATCTGATGTGCGTTCAATCTGCCATTCAGGGCATCTGGGCTCTGGAAAGTGCCCTAACACGATTGTCTGACGGCGGACGCAAACCCGGTATCCTACAGGCCCGGGGAGGGTCGCACAAGCGTTCTGCGGTTTCCCAGTTTTTACGGCTTTCATGCGAATGCACCAAAAC
>NZ_RZRA01001099.1:0-1662 GCF_003998945.1 Mesorhizobium sp. M7A.F.Ca.CA.003.01.2.1
GCCCATGGCCGAAACCGCAGTCCGCTCCAGCCCGATGCGGTCGAGCAGATCGCCGAGCTTTCTATAATCGTCCGGCGTGCCGGCGAAGATCGGTATCTCGACGCCATCGAAACCGGTCGCCTTGATGTCGCGCAGCAGCGGCTCGTGTTTCTTCGACACCGCCGTCGTCCACAAGAACATGCACATGCCGATTTTCATCGACGCCCCCTCCCCTTAGATTCCTCGGATCGCCGGGGTGTTGAGATTCAGGTCAGGCCAAGCCGAAAACGGCTGGTTCCGAGAACCGGAGCGGAGCGTACTTTTGGGTACGTGAGCACCGGAAGCGCAGGAAACGGCCGTTTGCAGGCCGGCCTCACCTGAATCTCAGCGCCCCTTGGACTAGAGCTTCGTCCACGCCCCGTTCTTCTTCGACGACTTCACGCAAGCCTCGATGAAGGCCATGCCCTCGACGCCGTCCTGTATGGTCGGGAAGACGACATCCTTTGCCGGCTTGCCGCCCTTGCGGCGTGCCGCCCGGATGGCGCGTGCGGCCTCCTGGTAGATGTTGGCGAAGCCTTCGAGGTAGCCTTCCGGATGGCCTGACGGCACGCGGCTGACACGGCCCGCCACCGGCAGCGCGCCGGCGCCATTGCGGGTAATCAATTGCTTTGGCTGGCCGAATGGGGTGTACCAGAGATAGTTCGGGTCGGCCTGCACCCATTCCAGCCCACCCTTCGAGCCATAGATGCGCAGCTTCAGCCCGTTCTCATGGCCGGGCGCCACCTGGCTTGCCCAGATCATGCCCTTGGCCGGGTGCGTCTTGCCGGTAGGCTTGAAGCGCAGCATGACGTTGACGTTGTCATCCAGTAGCCGTCCCGGCACGAAGGCGTCGAGATCGGCCGACAGGGAGTCCAGTTCCAGCCCCGAGACGAAGCGGGCGAGGTTGTAGGCATGCGTGCCGATATCGCCCAGCGCACCGCCGGCACCTGCCTGCTTGGGGTCGGAGCGCCACGCCGCCTGCTTCTGGCCTGTCGCCGCCAAATCCTCGGTCAGCCAGTCCTGCGGATATTCGGACTGCACGATGCGGATGTCGCCGAGCACGCCCTTGGCGACCATTTCGCGTGCTTGCCGCACCATCGGATAGGCGGTGTAGTTGTGCGTCAGCACGAACACCTTGCCGGTCTTCTCGACTATCGCCGCGAGCTTTTTCGCTTCGGCCAGCGTCGTCGCCAGCGGCTTGTCGCAGATGACGTGGATGCCGGCCTCGAGGAAAGCTTTTGCCGCTGGCACATGCACATTGTTGGGCGTGACGATGGCCACCGCTTCGATGCCGTCGGGGCGCTTCGCCTCGGCCTTGGCCATCTCGGCATAGGATGCGTAGCTGCGTGAGGGGTCGAGCCCCAGTTCGGCCGCCGAGGCCTTGGCACGGGCCGGGTCGGCTGACAAAGCGCCGGCAACCAGCACGAACTCGTTGTCCAGCCGCGCCGCGATCCGATGCACCGCGCCGATGAAGGCGCCTTGCCCGCCGCCGACCATGCCGTAGCGGATCGGGCCGCCTCCCGTTTCCGACTTCGATGCGCCGACCATATCTTGCTCCTCGCTGTTGCTTGCCCCCCTTGAGGGGAGGTCGATCCGCGCAGCGGATCGGGTGGGGTCGTTGAGGCAGAGCGCGGTGTGAACCGA
>NZ_RZRA01000109.1:0-8707 GCF_003998945.1 Mesorhizobium sp. M7A.F.Ca.CA.003.01.2.1
CCAGCGCCGACAGCTCGGCGCCGAAGCCCGAGGTCAGCGTCGCCTCATGCACGATGACGCAGCGCCCGGTCTTTTTCACCGAGGCGACGATCGTATCGAGATCAAGCGGCAGCAGGGTCCTGAGGTCGATGATCTCGGCATCGATGCCGGTTTCTTCGACAGCCGCCTGCGCGACATAGACCATGGTGCCGTAGGCGAGCACGGTGAGGGCCGAGCCTGCCCTGCGGATCGCCGCCTTGCCGAGCGGCACCGTGTAGTGGCCGTCGGCCACCTCGCCCAGCTCATGCTTCGACCAGGGCGTCACCGGCCGGTCGTGATGACCATCGAACGGACCGTTGTAGAGCCGCTTCGGCTCGAGGAAGATCACCGGATCCGGATCCTCGATCGCCGCGATCAAAAGCCCCTTGGCGTCGTGCGGGTTGGACGGCACCACCGTCTTCAGCCCCGACACATGGGTGAACAGCGCCTCAGGGCTCTGGCTGTGCGTCTGGCCGCCAAAAATGCCGCCGCCGGTCGGCATGCGCACCACGATCGGGCAGGTGAAATCGCCGTTGGAGCGGTAGCGCAGCCGTGCCGCTTCCTGGGTCAGCTGGTCGTAGGCCGGGTACATGTAGTCGGCAAACTGAATTTCCACGCACGGCTTCAAGCCATAGGCGGCCATGCCTATGGCCGAGCCGACAATGCCGGATTCGTTGATCGGCGCATCGAAGCAGCGGCTCTTGCCGTATTTGGCCTGCAAGCCCTGCGTGCAGCGGAAGACGCCGCCGAAGAAGCCGACGTCCTCGCCGAACACGACGACTTTCTCGTCGCGCCCCATCGACACATCCATGGCATCGCGAATGGCCTCGATCATGGTCCGTCTCGGCATGGCTCAGACTCCCGCCTGCTGGCGCTGGCGCCTGAGATGCGGCGGCATCTCGGCATAGAGCCCCTCGAACATGTCGCGCGTCGACGGCTTGCCGCCGGCATGCAGCGTGCCGTGGCTTTCCGCTTCCTTCTGCGCCGCGATAACCGTGTCGAGGATTTCCGCCTCGGCCTGCGCGTGCCGCTCGTCCGACCAGACGCCGAGCGCGATGAGATGGTTCTTCAGCCGCACGATCGGGTCGCCGAGCGGCCAGGCGTCGGATTCGGTCTTCGGCCGGTAGGCGGACGGGTCGTCCGAGCTCGAATGTGCGCCGGCACGGTAGGTGACATATTCGACCAGCGTCGGCCCGAGATTGCTGCGCGCCCGCTCCGCCGCCCATTTGGCGACCGCATGCACCGCGAGATAGTCGTTGCCGTCGACGCGCAGTGACGGGATGCCGAAGCCGAGGCCCCTCGCCGCGAACGTGCCCGAACCGCCGCGCGCGATGCCTTGAAAGGTCGAGATCGCCCACTGGTTGTTGACGACATTGAGCACGACCGGCGCCTTGTAGGTGGAGGCGAACACCAGCGCCGAATGGAAATCGGACTCGGCCGTCGAGCCGTCGCCGATCCACGCGGCTGCGATGCGTGAATCGTTCGATATCGCCGAGGCCATCGCCCAGCCGACCGCCTGGATGTACTGCGTCGCCAGATTGCCGGAGATCGAGAAGAAGCCGTGCTCCTTCGAAGAATACATGACCGGCAATTGCCGGCCCTTCAGCGGGTCGGCTTCGTTGGAATAGATCTGGTTCATCATCGTGACCATCGGGTAGCCATCGGCAATCAGCAGCCCTGCCTGGCGATAGGTCGGAAAGTTCATGTCGCCCGGCGCCAGTGCCTTGCGGAAGGCGCAAGCCACAGCCTCTTCGCCCAGATGCTGCATGTAGAACGAGGTCTTGCCCTGCCGCTGCGCCATCTGCATGCGCGCATCGAAGGTCCGCAGCGTCATCATGTGGCGCAGGCCGGTGAGAAGTTCGTCGCTGGACAGCAGGCTGGCCCACGGGCCGACGGCCTCGCCAGTGCGGTTCAGCACGCGGATGATCGAGAAGGCATGATCGCGGATGGTGCGCGGATCGACATCGATCTCCGGGCGCGGCACAGAGCCGGCCTTGGGGATCGGCACATTGGAAAAGTCAGGCGTTCCGCCCGGCCGCACTTCCGGCTCCGGAACGTGGAAACGCAACATCCCAGCATCGGCCATGACCTTTGTCCTCCAATGTTGCCCGGAACAGATATTTGCATATCTGCGCCGCCAGTGCGAATTCGTCGGGTAGCCTGCGGACGTCGGTCCCGGCCACGCCGGCCGATCCAGCCTCCCGCACCCAAGATGAAGATATGTCCGCGAAATTTCTTGTCGATGTTGGGCGGTGGCGCGCAATTAGAGGGAAGGTTGGGCGAGGTTTGCCGGCAGATAAGGTGATTGGTCGACGAACTCGCGCCTTTCCTCTCCCCCGTCGATCGGGGGAGAGGAAGGGAGCCAAGGCTGGCCAACTCGCGCCCTTCCTCTCCCCCGTCGATCGGGGGAGAGGTGTCGAGCGAAGCTCGACGGAGTGGGGGTCGACCGTTCGCCCAAGCTGGATGCCGCCCCCACATCATGCTAACCAACCCGCCATGGCACAGAAGAAAGCATATGAGGTCGATGGCTGGCTCGCGAAGCCGGACCAGCGGATCTCCATCGTCCTGCTTTACGGCCCCGATCGCGGCCTCGTCTCCGAGCGAGCAAAGGCCTTTGCCGGCAAGACCGGCCTGCCGCTCGACGATCCCTTCTCGGTGGTCAGGCTGGAGGGGTCGGAGGTCGACCGAGACGAGGGCCGGCTGCTCGACGAGGCCCGCACCGTGCCGATGTTTTCCGACCGGCGCCTGCTGTGGGTGCGCAATGCCAGCGGCCAGAAGGCATTGGCCGACGACGTCAAGGCGCTGACGGCCGAGCCCGCGCGCGATGCGATCATTCTCATCGAGGCCGGCGACCTCAAGAAAGGTGTCGGCCTGCGCGCCATCGTCGAGGCGGCCGACAACGCCATGGCCCTGCCTTGCTATGCCGATGAAGCCCGCGACATCGACACCGTCATCGACGGCGAACTGGGCAGGGCCGGCATGTCGATGACCATGGAAGCGAGACAGGCGCTGCGCCGCAATCTCGGCGGCGACCGGCTGGCCTCGCGCGGTGAGATCGAGAAGCTTGTGCTCTACGCCCATGGCCAGACCGAGATCGGCCTGGAGGAGGTCAAAGCGATGTCAGGTGATGTCTCCGGCGCGTCTTTCGACGACGCGGTCGACGCGCTTCTCGAAGGCAAGATCGGCGACTTCGACACCGCCTTCACCCGCCATTGCCAGTCCGGCGGCCAGCCCTTCCTGGTGCTGTCCTCGGCAATGCGGCAGTTGCAGCAGATCCAGATCATGCGCGGCCAGATGGAGTCCGGCAACCGCAACGCCGCCTCGGTCGTTGCCGCCGCCCGCCCGCCGGTGTTTTTCTCCAGGCGCAAGCTGGTGGAGAAAGCGCTGGAACGCTGGAGCACCGAAGCGCTCGGCCGCGCGTTGACTCGGCTGCAGACGGCGGTGCTGCAGACCAGGCGGCGGCCGGATCTTTCCGTCGCGCTGGCAAGACAGGCGCTGCTTGGCATTGCGGTGGAGAGCAGCAGGTTGGCGCAGCGGTAGGAGAGCGATCCTCCTCTTCTCGGCGCCGAGCGCTGCCTCCATCGGTCAATTCATTGTCATGGCGCCCACCTGCTGGAAGGTTGGCAGCGCCTGTGGAAAGACCAGCACCGCCGCGCCGTAAAGAAGCAGAGCGATACCCGACACCTTTGCGATCCCACCTCCGGACGGGAGGGTCTTTTCCGCAAAGATCAGCAAGGTGACCACGGCCATTGCGGCGACGTTCATGATCCCGAGAGGAAAGAGGGCGAGAAACAAAAGCCAGCAGCAGCCCAGGCAAAAAAGTCCATGCTCCAGGCCCATGCGAACCGCACCCCAATAACCATCGCGCCATGAGGTCAGGATGAAGCCAATCGGCGTGCGGCATTTGGCCAGACACAGATCTTTCAGTGGGGAGAGTTGATAGGCGCCCCCAATCATCAGCAGCGCGCCGCCGATACGCGCGGCCGTCGCAGCGGACAAACCCACATGCCCGGCAAGCATCTCCGCACCCGCCGCACCGGCAAAGGCGATAACGCCCATCACGCCCCAAACCAGCATATACCCGGCCACGAACACCCAGCTCGAGACAAAGGTCTCGCCCCGGCTCTGTTTGCCGGCCTGGACCTGGTGAAACGTCAGGATCATGGGCGCGGCCGTCGGAAACATCATGGCAATCATCATGATCATCCAGATGGCAAGAAACAGCGGCGCCTTCATACCCATGGTGAGTGCGTACATTTCCATGCGCATGTCCGCGTCCATGCCCATCTGCTGCCAGACAAGCAGGGTCCACGCCGCCGCAGCGATAGCGATCAGCAGCGCGAGAATGATGTATCGCTGCAACGTCGGGGCCATGGACGAGGTCGTTCCGTGCTACGCTGCCTACGGCTACTGCTGCCCAGACCAATTGATCGGGGCGTAATGTCCGTTTCGGCGGGAATTGTCCCAGCTCATGCCATGATCGCTGAATGTACTGCCTTCCGCCCCCATCGCCAGGGCGAGCCAATCGGGATTGACAGGATGGCCTGTGGCCGCCCACATCTGCCCGTCCTCGCGCATTGTCGGCAGCGGCTCGACCGCCATCTGCATGACGCCCGCAATCTCCGCCGACCGCTTCTTGCCGTCTATCCGGTAGCTTATCGGCACCTTCTTGGCGCCAAGATTCGTGCCAATCATGAGTGCCAGCACCGCCATAGGGCCGCCCGCAGCGCCGGTGAAGATGGCACCTAGCGCCTCTGTTTGCCTGTCATCGGCCCGTTCGTCGATATAGGCGGCGGCCGTCCAATTGCCGTTTGCCATAGGACCCGGCGTGTGAGCGACCATCGCGACACTGAGCCCATCCAATCGAACGTCGCCGTAGTTGCCCGTGTTGATATGAAAGACCAAACCGACGTCGCAAACACCTTTCGTCGGCTTCGATGTCAGCTGCGCGTTGGTGGACAGCAGACAAGGACATACGACATCGCAGCTACAATTTTCGAAGTAACTTCCGGACAATTGCCAACGGACTGCCATTTGCACCTCCCACTTGCGTCAGGCGCGTCGGCATATCGCATTGGCGGGGCGGTGCCATTTCACGATTGTTGTAGGAACGGCAAAAAGCCCCCGCCTCGACTGACCGGCACGCTAGGGCACATAATTTAAGCCATATCTAATATAGGTTACGCCGTTGCCTGGCACTGTCAAGCCGCGAGCGGCAGGGCTGGCGGCAGGCGCTGCTTGGGATCGCGGTTGAGAGCGCGAGGCGGGGGAGCGAGCCTGATCTCCCCCTCGAGGGGGAGATGTCGCCGAAGGCGACAGAGGGGGCCGCCGCGCGTGGGGCGCTGACCTCTTCTTCGTTCCCGCAGGGGCCCGGCGCTTGATGTGGGGCGACCCCCTCTGGCCTGCCGGCCATCCCCCCTCAAGGAGGGAGATTCGCGGCGTCACCGATTTCGCCAATCACGAGCGCCCCAAAAGGAAAAGGCCGGCCAAACGGCCAGCCCCTTTCCACATGCGCAATCTCCGGTCTCAATATACTTCGCCGGCTAACTAACGCTCCTGCTTCAGCCTTCTGCACAGCTCATCAAGCTGCTCCAGCGACCGGTATGAAACCCGCAAAGTGCCGCCCTTGCCCTTGTGATCCACTGACACAATCATGCCGATCGTATCGGTCAACAGCTTTTCCAGCGCCAGCGTATCGGCGTCCTTTTGCTCCGGACTTGGCGCCGGCTTGGCTTCCTTGGTGCTGCTGGTGCCGGCCGGTATCTGGGCCAGCGCTTCGGCCTGGCGCACCGAAAGGCCCTCTTCGACGATACGCTTGGCAAGGCCGGCCGGATCTTCCGCCGTCACCAGCGTGCGGGCATGGCCCGCCGACAGCGCGCCGTCGACCAGCATGTCGCGGATCACATCCGGCAGCTTCAGGAGCCTGAGCGTGTTGGCGACATGGCTGCGGCTTTTGCCGATCACCTGGCCGAGATCGGCCTGGGTGTAGCCGTGCTCATCGATCAGCTGCTGATAGCCAAGCGCTTCCTCGACCGCATTGAGGTCGGTGCGCTGGACGTTTTCGATGATCGCCAGCTCGAGCGCGGTGCGGTCGTTGACCTCGCGGATGATGACCGGGATCTCGGACAGCCCGGCGCGCTGCGCCGCGCGCCAGCGCCGCTCGCCGGCGATGATCTCGTAACGGCCGGCCTGTGCCGGCGAAGGACGCGCCACCACCGGCTGGACGACGCCGTGTTCGCGGATCGACTGGGCAAGGTCGGTCAGCTCGGCGTCGCCGAAATGCCGCCGCGGATTCTTCGGATTGGGGGTCAGGAACTCGATCGGCACCTTGCCGTCGGCGCTCATGCCTGGTTTTTCAGGCGCAGCTGGGCGATCGATCTCGCCGATCAGCGCCGCCAGCCCACGCCCCAGTCTCTTTCTCGAAAGGTCTTCGCTCATCTTTATTCCAGGTTCCGGATCGTTTCGGTATCGAATCGGCTCTTTAAATTGCAGGGAGTCTAATCAAGCGGCGCGTAACTTGCGCTCGCGGCGGATCACTTCCGACGCCAGTTGCAGATAGGCCTGACTGCCCGAGCATTTCAGATCGTAAAGGATCGCCGGCTTGCCGTAGGACGGCGCCTCGGACACCCGCACATTGCGCGGGATGACGGTCTCGTAGACCTTGTCGCCCATATGCGCCCGCACATCCTGCACCACCTGGTTGGCGAGATTGTTGCGGCCGTCATACATGGTCAGCACGATGCCCTGGATGGTGAGATCCGGATTGATCGAGCGGCGCACCTGCTCGACCGTCTCCAGCAACTGGCTGAGACCTTCGAGCGCGAAGAACTCGCATTGCAGCGGCACAAGAACAGAATCGGCCGCAGCCATTGAATTCAAGGTCAAAAGGTTGAGCGATGGCGGGCAATCGATCAGCACATAGCCAAAGGGTGCGCCGCGCTCGGTCGCGGCGCGCAGCGCATTACGCAACTTGAGCACCCGGTCGGGCGCGGAGGCGATCTCCATTTCAATGCCGAGCAGGTCGAGCGTCGACGGCACGATCGACAGGCCGGGCACCGCCGTCGGGATGGCCGCGGCCTCCAGCTCCAACTCGCCGGTCAACACGTCATAGGAGGACACCGTCCGATCCTTGCGGTCGATGCCGAGGCCGGTGCTGGCATTTCCCTGCGGATCGAGATCGACGATCAGCACCTTTTCGCCGATCGCGGCCAGCGCGGTCGCCAGATTGATGGCGGTGGTTGTCTTGCCGACGCCGCCTTTCTGGTTGGCTACGGTGATGATTCGGGGGCCATTCTTCATCATGGGTTTATGCCAGAAATTCATTTTGGGCGCCAAATCGCCTGTCAGTGACGGATCAGACAGGTCGCAGGTTGGACAATTCCAGGATGACGCCGCCAGCGTCGGTCACACTGGGATGTTCTACCAGATCGAAGGACCATCGGTGAACGCTTTCTTGCACTTCGGTGCGGTAATCCCGGCCTTTGTGGAACAGGCCGCGCGCGCCTGAAATCAGCCAGGGCGCCGACAGGTCCAGCAACGTCGAAAGCGGAGCCAGCGCCCGCGCCGTGACGATCTGCGGCGTCGAAACAAGCGCATGACTGTCGTCGATGCGGCGCGCCACCACCCGCGCCGGCAGGCTGAACTGCCCAATGACGGTCTGCAGGAAGGATGCTTTTTTGCGATTGCTTTCAACCAGATCGATGCTGGCGCCGTCGCGCTCGGCCAGCAGGAAAGCCATGACAAGGCCCGGAAATCCGCCGCCTGAGCCGATATCCACCCAGCGTGTGGCTTGGGGCTCTATGCGCGCGAGCTGCGCGCTGTCCAATATATGACGCTGCCAGACGTCGCCCGAGGTCGATTGCGCCACCAGATTGATGCTGCGATTCCACTTCTGGAACATCTGCTCGAACGCCACCAGCCGATCGAATGTTTCACGTGAAACCGGGCCTGCCGTGTCCTGCAGGCTCGCTAGGGTCATAGAACTCACGCAACATCCTTTTGCAGGCGCTGGGCGCTCTCCGCGTGACGGACATGCGCGACAATGATCGCCAGCGCCGCCGGCGTCATGCCTTCCATGCGCTGGGCATCGGCGATGGAGCGCGGCCGCCGCGCCTGCATCTTCTGCTTCAACTCGTTCGACAGACCCGGCACTCCGGCGAAATCGACCGTCTCGGGGATCAGCCGGCTCTCTTCATGCCGGATCTGCGCCACATCCGTCTTCTGGCGATCGAGATAGACTGAATATTTCGCCTCTGTTTCGAGGCGCTCCGCCGTCTTGCCGTCGATCGCCGCGAATCGCGAATCGATACGACCCAGCCAGGCCACGTCGACGTCGGGATAGGACAGCAATTCATAACCGGACCGGCGCACGCCGTCCCGGTTGATTTCCAGCCCATGACGCGCCGCCTCGTTGGGCGTCATTGTGAGCAACTTCGCCAGCTCCCGCGCTTCATCAAGATTCTGCATGACATCCCCGTAGCGTCGCATTCGCTGCGCCGAGGCGATGCCAAGCTTCGCAGCCACGGGCGTCAGCCGCTCATCGGCATTGTCGGCGCGTAGCGACAGCCGGAACTCGGCCCGCGACGTGAACATCCGGTAGGGCTCCGCAATGCCCCGGCTGGTCAAATCATCGACCATGACGCCGATATAGGCCTCGGTGCGGCTGAGCACGATCTGCTCGCTGCCCGCC
>NZ_RZRA01000010.1:0-20713 GCF_003998945.1 Mesorhizobium sp. M7A.F.Ca.CA.003.01.2.1
TGACATGAGAACGGACGATCTCATCAAGGCGCTGGACGCCGATGCAACCAGCAAGGCGATGCCGCTGCAATCGGCCTGGTGGCTGGCCGCCGGTGCGGCAGCGGTGATCGCGGCCGTCGTTTTCCTGCTGACCATCGGCCCACGCCCGGATTTCATGGCGGCCGCGCACACGATGCGCTTCCTTTCCAAATTCGTTTTCACCATCGTGCTTGCCGTCAGCGCCTTCGCCCTGATCCGCGCCTTGTCGACACCGGGTGCGTCGACGGGCCGGGCGATGGTTGGGATGGCTGCGGCGCCAGTGCTGGTAGCCGTGGCGGTGGTTCTGGAGCTTTTCATGGTGCCGGAGGCGCTGTGGGGAACCAAAATGGTCGGCTCCAACATGATGATCTGCATGGCTTTCATCCCGCTGATCGGCCTCGGTCCGCTTGCCATCTTCCTGTGGATGCTGCGCTACGGGGCGCCGACACGGCCGGTGCTTGCCGGTGCGGTGGCAGGCCTGCTCGCCGGCGGGCTGGCGGCAACCTTCTATGCCGCCCACTGCTTCGACGATTCGCCGCTTTTCGTCGCCACCTGGTACACGATAGCCATTGCAGCGCTCGCATTGCTTGGCGCGCTCGGCGGACGGTTTTTCGTGCGCTGGTAGCGTTGCGCCACGCTCGCCCGCTCGCGCATACCGATCCTTAATCATGCCGGCAATTGTTTGCCGGTTAGCGATGGCACCGGAATGCCTGACGCAACCTTTCCTTAAAATCGATCCGCCAAGGTTGAGGCGAGAACATGCGTTTGCGCACGGGGGTGGCACGTATCGTGATGCGGCGAGGATTGACCAGCCGAGAATCTCTTGGGCGTGCAGGGCTGGCGTTGCTCGTCGCCGGCCTGGGCGTGCTGGCGGCCTCGATCCTGCTGTCGCGCCTGGACCTGGGCACCGAAGCCTTGAAACTCTGCCTGCAGATCGCGATGGCAGTGGCGGCGGGCGCGCTGTTCCTCGCCGCCCTGTCCACCCGCAGGATCAGCATGGATCGCCAACAGATCGCCGAGAGCGAGCTGCGCTTCCGCCGCGCCATGGAGGATTCAGCGATCGGTATCGTCGTTGTCGGTCTCGATGGGCGCATCCGCCAGACCAATCCGGCCTTCGCGGCCATGCTTGGCTACACAAGCGAAGAGATCGAGACGCTGACTTTCTTCCAGATCACGCATCCCGACGACCAGCAGATCGGGCGGGAGACGATGGACGATCTGAAGGCGGGCACGGTCAATTCCTTCCATTTCGAGAAGCGCTATCTCCGCAAGGACGGAACGCCCGTCTGGGCCCATCTTGCCGGTTCGGTCATTCGCGATGAGACCAGCGGCCGCCCGCTCTATCTCGTCTCGCAAATCGAGAACATCGACGCTCGCAAGCAGGCCGAGGCGCGCATTGCCGAAGCGGAAACGCGTTGGAATTTCGCGCTCGCCGGCGCCGGCCAGGGCGTCTGGGACCTCGACATGCGCAAGGGCGGCACGACCTATTCCTCGACCTGGGTCAAGATGCTGGGCTATGCGGATGGCGAGCTCGATGGCGACACCGACCGCTGGCTGACGATGATCCATCCTGATGATCGCGAGACTGTCGCCGAAGCGGATCGCGCTCATCTCGAGGGCAAGACACCGTTCTTTGAGGCCGAGTTCAGGATGCGCCACAAGGATGGCCACTGGGTGTGGATCCTCGACCGCGGCAAGGCCATCGAACGTGATGAGGATGGACGGCTGATCAGGGCCATCGGCAGCTTGACCGACATCACCCGCCGCAAGGAGGCCGAAGAGCGCCTCACCGTGTCGGCGGCAATGCTTGCCGATGAAAAGGAGCGGCTGAGGGTGACGCTGCAATCGATCGGCGATGCCGTCATCTGCACCGATGCCGCAAACCGGATCACCTTCATGAACCCGGTCGCCGAAAAGCTGACCGGGATTGCCGGCGGCGAGGCTCTCGGCAAGATGCTTGGCCATGTCTACTGGGCGGTCGACGAGGAGACGGGGCACAGGATCGGCGTGACCCGGCCCGCGGTTGGCGTTCATGCGCCCGCCGACCAGAACAGCCGCGCCGTCCTCATCCGGCGCGACGACACGCGCTGCAGCATCCGCCAGGTGGTGTCGCCGATCGTCAACGACCGCAACGAATTCTGCGGGCTGGTCATCGTCTTCCAGGACTTTACCGATGCGCGCGCGCTGCAGCGCCAGCTCGCCCACGCCGCGGCACACGATGCGCTGACCGGCCTTGCCAACCGCTCCAGCTTCATCCGCGCCATGGAGGACCTCGTCGACCAGGCGCGCAAGGACGGCACCGCCGACACGACAAGGTTGGTCGGCGACACGACAAGGTCGGTCGGAGGCGCCGGACATCAGTTCATGTTCATCGACCTCGACCACTTCAAACTGGTCAACGACACGGGTGGCCACGCGGCGGGAGACGCGCTGCTGAAGCGGGTTGCCGTGGCTATTCGCGGCGTGCTTGGTCCAGACGACATCGTCGCTCGCCTCGGCGGCGACGAATTCGCGGTCGTTTTGAAATCGGGTTCGGCAGCCGGCGCCAAGATCGCGGCGCGCTCCATCATCGATGCGATCGGCGGGCTAGACTTCACCTGGGACGGCCGTCCTCACGTGATCGGCGCCAGCATCGGGTTGGCTGCGATCAATGCCAATTGTGGCGAGGTCGACGAGATCATCGCCAGGGCCGATGCGGCTTGCTATGCCGCCAAGGCGGCGGGCCGTGGCTGTGTCTCCGTGGCGCCCGACGCACAGATCGTGGATGGCCGGACAGAGCCACTGGCGGTGGCCTCCTGATAGACCCGTCGCCGCTGAACCGAAAGGCTTGTCCCTGATTTGCGCCGACGATCCGCTCAGCGCGTCGGGACGGGATGCTCGCCGCGATAGTCGTAGAAGCCGCGCCCGGTCTTGCGGCCGAGCCAGCCGGCCTCGACATATTTCACCAGGAGCGGGCAAGGGCGGTACTTGGAGTCCGACAGGCCGTCATGCAGCACCTGCATGATCGACAGGCAGGTATCGAGCCCGATGAAGTCAGCCAGCTGCAGCGGCCCCATCGGATGGTTGGCGCCGAGCCGCATCGCGGTGTCGATGGCGTCGACCGAGCCGACACCCTCATAGAGCGTGTAGATCGCCTCGTTGATCATCGGCAGCAGGATGCGGTTGACGATGAAAGCAGGAAAATCCTCCGAGACCGTGATCGTCTTGTCGAGCTGCTTCACATAGGTCTTGGCTGCCTCGAAGGTCTGGTCCTCGGTGGCGATGCCGCGCACCAGTTCGACCAGCTTCATCAGCGGCACCGGGTTCATGAAATGTATGCCGATGAACCGCTCGGGCCGGTCGGTCTGCGCGGCAAGCCGCGTGATCGAGATCGACGAGGTGTTGGTCGCCAGGATGGCTTCGGGATTGAGCTGCGGACAAAGCTGGGCGTAGATCTTGCGCTTGACCGTCTCGTCCTCGGTCGCCGCCTCGATCACCAGGTCAGCACCCGCAAGATCGGCCATCGCGGGCGCGGCCGAAATGCGGCCCATCGCATCGTTGCGCACCTTCTCGTCGAGCTTGCCGGACCCCACCTGGCGGGCCATGTTGCCGCTGATCGTGGCGATGCCCTTCTCGATGCGGTCGGGCGAGATATCGTAGATCAATACCTTGTAGCCTGAAAGCGCGGAGACATGGGCGATGCCGCCACCCATCTGGCCCGCGCCGATGATGCCGATCGTCTCGATCTTGCTCATTACACCGATCCCGTCCTGAACCCTTCCGCTTGAACTGCGAAAGCGCTCCACCTTTTATTTTACCGCAATCCCGGACGCAAAACCGCTGCGCACTTTTGCTGGATTGCTTTCAGCCTTTGCGGCCTGCTTTTTGTGCGGTGCAAACTAAAAGGGCGGGGCGACTTCGTCTACCCCACCCTCACCATTTAATACGCTTTGGCAGAAAGCGTCAAAGCGCCTTTTGCAGTTCCGGCAGGATGACGAACAGGTCGCCGACGAGGCCGTAGTCGGCAACCTGGAAAATCGGCGCCTCCTCGTCCTTGTTGATGGCGACGATGACCTTGGAATCCTTCATGCCGGCAAGGTGCTGGATGGCGCCGGAGATGCCGACCGCGATGTAGAGATCGGGGGCAACCACCTTGCCGGTCTGGCCGACCTGCCAATCGTTCGGCGCATAGCCGGCATCGACGGCGGCGCGGGAAGCGCCGACCGCGGCGCCGAGCTTGTCGGCAACCGGCAGGATGACCTCCTGGAATTTCTCCGAGGAGCCCAGCGCGCGGCCGCCCGAGATGATGATCTTGGCCGAGGTCAGCTCCGGACGGTCGGTCTCGGAAAGCTTGTTCTCGATGAAGGTGGAGAGGCCCGGATTCGCCGCGGCCTTAACGGTCTCGACGGCTGCCGAGCCGCCCTCGGGGGCTGCCTGGAAGGAGGCGGTGCGCACGGTGATCACCTTCTTGGCGTCGCTCGACTGCACCGTCTGGATGGCGTTGCCGGCATAGATCGGCCGCTTGAAGGTGTCGGGCGATACGACTTCGATGATCTCGGACACCTGCGCGACATCGAGGAGCGCAGCCACGCGCGGCGCGACATTCTTGCCCGACGAGGTCGCCGGCGCGATGATGGTGTCGTAGGCGCCCGCCAGCGACACAATGAGCGCTGCCGTCGGTTCGGCCAGGCGCTCGGCAAGCTCGTCGGCCTCGGCCAACAGCACCTTGCTCACGCCCTTCAGCTTGGCGGCAGCGTCGGCTGCCGGCTTGGCGCCCTTGCCGGCAACCAGCACATGCACGTCCGAGCCGATCTGCAGCGCGGCCGACAGCGCCTTGGCGGTCTGGTCGGAAAGGGTTGCGTTGTCGTGTTCTGCAATCAGAAGAATAGCCATTGATGATATTCCTGACTTTCGTCTTCGCGGCTCCCTGAAATCCGGTCAGGCCGAGTCGAAAACGGTTGGTTTCGAGAACCGGAGCGGAGCGTACTTCTGTACGTGAGCACCGGAAGCGGAGAAGCCAGCCGTTTGCAGGCCGGCCTCATCGGATTTCCTTACAGCACGCCGGCTTCGTTCTTCAGCTTGTCGACCAGCTCAGCGACGCTCTTGACCTTGACGCCTGCCTTGCGGCCGCTCGGCTCTTCGGTCTTGATGACCTTCAGCCGCGGCTTGACGTCGGCGCCGTAGTCGGCCGGGCTCTTCTCGTCGAGCTGTTTCTTCTTGGCCTTCATGATGTTGGGCAGCGAGGCATAGCGCGGCTGGTTGAGGCGAAGGTCGGCGGTGACGATCACCGGCATCTTCAGTTCCACCGTCTGCAGGCCGCCATCGACTTCCCGCGTCACCTTGGCCTTGTCGCCGTCGAGCACGATCTTGGAGGCGAAGGTGCCCTGCGCCCAGCCCAACAGTGCCGCCAGCATCTGGCCGGTCTGGTTGGAATCGTCGTCGATCGCCTGCTTGCCGAGGATGACGAGGCCGGGCTGCTCGGCGTCGACGACGCCCTTCAGCACCTTGGCGACGCCGAGCGGCTCGGTCTGTTCGTCGGTCTTGACCAGGATGGCGCGGTCGGCGCCCATGGCGAGCGCCGTGCGCAGGGTTTCCTGCGCCTGCTGCGGGCCGATCGAGACGACGATGATTTCTTCCGCCTTGCCAGCTTCCTTCAGCCGGATCGCTTCTTCAACCGCGATCTCGTCGAACGGGTTCATCGCCATCTTGACGTTGGCGAGCTCCACCGCCGAACCATCAGCCTTCACGCGAACCTTGACGTTCGCATCCACAACCCGCTTCACGGGCACAAGGATCTTCATTTGCCTGTCACCTCTTCACGCTAATTGGGCGCGCTATAACAGCCTGCACCCGTTCTGAGTTGTCGAAAGCCGACATTCCAGGTGGAAATTCTGGCCGGATGGAAATTCTGGTCTTTGCCCGCCTTAGGTTGCGGCGGAGACGTTTCCGTAGTTGCGGCAACCCTGCACGTCAATACGCTGCAAGTGGCTCAAATCGGTTCAGTCCGAACTGGAAGCGTTTCCGCGTCCCCAGCGCGGTGTCGCGGCGGGTTGATCGGGGATCAGCGGTTCCGTGGCAACCGGCGGCTGGTCGGGCGCGGCGGGCGCGACGTCTTCGTCGGCGCCGGCAAACAGCGGCACGCCGCGGCTACGCAAGACAAGCACCAGAACGGCGCCGGCGATGATGCCGCCGATATGGCAGGCCCAGGAGATCTGATCCTCGCCGCCGGCGGCAAACATCACCACCTGGAAGAGGACCCACAGGATGAGCGGGATGAAGGCCGGAATGCGCAGCGGGATGCGGGCGAAGGCCAACACCCAGACCTTCACCCTGGGATAAAGGATCAGATAGGCGACGACCACGCCGGCGATGGCGCCCGAGGCACCGATCAGCGGCACCTGCGAGTCCCAGGCGACGAGGCCCTGGAAGGCGGCGCCGGCGATCGCGCACAACAGGTAGAAGATGAGGTAGCGGATGTGACCGAGCGCGTCCTCGACATTGTCGCCGAACACCCACAGGAACAGCATGTTGCCGCCGAGGTGGAAGATGTCGGCATGCAGGAAGGAATAGGTGAGGTAGCTCAGGCTTTCGGGGATGACGATAAAACGGGGATCGAGCTCGGCGGTGTCATGGACGACCGACGGGATGAAGCCGAGACCAAGCACGGCGGCATTGGAGAAACTCTCGCCGCCGAGCGCGGTGGCGAGGTAGACCAGGGCGTTGGCCACGATCAGCCCGATGGTCACATATTGCAGGCGGATGTGGCGCAGCCTGTTGGTGTCGTAAAGCGGGATGAACATGCCCCAGGCCCTCTTCCGCTTTCGACAATCAGCGGTTCTTGCCGGGAACCCATAGCACGTCGGCGTTTCCGTTGTCATTGACCGCCCGGGCGGCGACAAACAGGAAATCCGAGACGCGGTTGATGTATTTCAGACCGTCGCGGTTGACGTGCTCGTTCGGGTCCTGGGCCAGTGCGACCATCAGCCTTTCGGCTCGCCTTGCCACGGTGCGGGCAAGGTGAAGTGCCGCCGCCGCCGCTGTGCCGCCATTGAGCACGAAGGATTTGAGCGGCTGAAGCTCCTTGTTGAGAAGGTCGATGTCCTTTTCGACCCGGTCGGTCTGCACGGCGACGATGCGAAGCGGCTCATAGCCGAGCGGCTTGCCGTCGTCGGGTACGGCGAGATCGGCGCCGAGATCGAACAGATCGTTCTGGATGCGGGAAAGCATGGCGTCGATCGCGGGATGGGCCGCGGCCGTGTGGACCCTGGCGATGCCGATGCAGGCATTGGCCTCGTCGACCGTGCCGTAGGCCTCTACCCGCAGATCGGATTTCAGCCGCCTCTCGCCGGTGCCGAGACCCGTGGTGCCATCATCGCCGGTGCGGGTGTAGATCTTGTTGAGCTTGACCATTTCGCCTCCCCGGCCGCCGGCATCCTCACTTGCGGGTGAAATACACCGCCAGCAGGATCAGCACCAGCGCCACGGCCTGCAGCATGACTCGCGCCTGCATCAGCTTGTTCGAGGTGACGCCGGAGCCGCCGCGCATCATGTTGATGAGGCCGCGAACAAGCACGACCGCAACGGCGACCATGACCAGAATGGCGAGAATGTTGAAGACGGTTGCCATTGCTTCGTTCCAGTTGGTTGGCGTTCAGGCGCGTTTGGCCATCAGGCGGTAAAGCATCGATGCCGGCAGGATGCGTCTGAGCACCGCGCCGATCCTGGCGGGCACTGTTACCACATAGTGCGGGCGTGGGCGCCGCGACAGAAGTGCATGGCGCAGCGCCGCATGAACCACTTCCGGCCCTGGCTTCAAGGCCGATTGGCTGCCGCCGGCCCGCAGTCGCTCGAGTTGCGCCGCATAGTCCACGCGGTGCACGGAATTCTCGTGGTCGATGTTGCTGAGAAACCAAATGAGGCCATTGCTGGCGATCTTCGACTTCACCGGCCCCGGCTCGATCAGCGAAACGTGGACGCCGCTGCCGGCCAGTTCCTGGCGCTGGCAGAGCATCAAGGCCTCCAGTGCGTGCTTCGACGCCGAATAGGCGCCGCGAAAGCGCACCGGCACGAGGCCAAGGATCGACGAGCAGTGGACGATGCGGCCCTGACCCTGGCGGCGCATCACCGGCACCAGCCGGCGGGTCAAATCATGCCAGCCGAAGAAATTCGCCTCGAACTGCTGCTTGAGCGCGGCAACGGGCAGATCCTCGACGGCGCCCGGCTGCGCATAGGCGCCGTTGTTGAACAGGGCGTCGAGCCGGCCGCCGGTGCGGTCGAGCACCGCCGTCACCAGCGCGGCGATGGAGTCCGGCTCGCAATAATCGAGATAGAAGGCCTCGATGCCGTCGGCCTCGAGCGCGGCGATGTCCTGCGGCTTGCGCGCCGTTGCGAACACCCGCCAGCCCTCCGCCTTCAACGCGCGGGCGCAGTACGCGCCTATTCCCGAAGACGCACCGGTGATGATAATCGAGCGCAACTTCTGCGCCGGACTGTTCGTGGTTTCGCCAAGGGTTGCCATTTGCCGCAATCCCTTCCCATATTCCCGGCGTGGAGACAATTGGAGGGCGCGGTTCTTGTTGCGGAAGATCGTAGCCCTCAAGCGGGTCCTCTACGACGCACTTGGCCATTTCAACACCGATGACGGCTGGGCGATGGCCAGCCATCTGGCGATCACCTCGCTGATGGCGCTGTTCCCGTTCCTGATCTTCGCGACGACGCTGGCGAGCTTCCTCGGCGCGCAGGCGTTCTCCGACACGGCCGTGCATCTGGTCTTCGACACCTGGCCCGAACAGATCGCCAAGCCGATCGCGCGCGAAGTGCTCAATGTGCTGACCGTCAGGCGCACCGACCTTTTGACCTATGGTGTGGTGCTTGCGGCCTATTTTGCCTCGAACGGCATCGAGGCGCTGCGCACGTCGCTCAACCGCGCCTACCGCGTCTCGGAAACGCGCGGCATCATCTACCGCCGGGTGCAGAGCATCATCTTCGTGCTCATCGCCACGGCCGGTTTCCTGGCGATCAGCGTGCTCCTGGTGTTCGCGCCGCTGCTGGCGCGGCTCGCCGAAGCCCATATCGACTGGATCAAGCCCTATATGGGCACCATTACGCTATGGCGTTACGTCATCGCTTCGGCGGTCATTGTCGGCGGATTGTTTGCCGTCCATTTCTGGCTGCCGGCGGGCAAGCGCCGCTTCGTGTCGCTGGTGCCGGGCATCGTCTTCACGCTGGCGGCATGGCTTATCGGTTCGACCATCTTCGCCACCTATCTCGACCACTTCTCGTCCTATGTGACGACCTATGCCGGCCTGGCCTCGATCATGATCGCCGTGGTCTTCCTCTACATGGTGTCGGCGATCTTCATCCTCGGCGGCGAGCTCAATGCCGCGATCAGCCGCTATCTGGAGGCGCGTGCGCGGGTGGGATGACAGGGCGAATTGAGGAATTGAAGAACTGAAGAATTGGAGAAAAAGCGGGCCATATCCGGCGCTGTCTGTGCTTCTTCCTCAATTCCTCAATTCCTCAATTCCTCAATTCCTCAATTCCACAGTTCTTCCCTTGGCCTGCCGCGCCGTTGCCAGGCCGACGCCGAATGTCGTGATCGCCATGCCGGCAATCTGAAGTGCGTTGAGCTGCTCGTCGAACAGGGCCCAGGCGATGATCGCCGTCACCGCCGGCACCAGGTAGAACAGCGAGGCGACCTTCGACATCTCGCCGTCGCGGATCATCACCATCAGCAGGAAGATGGCGCCGAGCGACAGCACCAGCACCAGCCAGGCCATGGCGAAGATGAGTTCGCCATTGATGACGACCGTGTGGGTTTCGAAGGCGAGGGAGGCGACGAGCATCAGCGAGCCACCGCCGACATATTGCCACATGGTCGCCGCGACGAGGTCGCCGCCGGAGGCAAAGCGCTTCTGCCAGATGGTGCCGGCGCTCATGCCGAGCACCGAAACCAGCGAGGCTGTCAATGTCGCCGCGGTCACGCCGCCGCCGAGCGCGCCGAGCTTCGGCCACAGCACGATGACGATACCGATGAGGCCGATGCCAAGGCCAAGCCAGTGACGCGGCAGGATCGCCTCGCCGAGGAATTTGCCGGCCAGCACCGCCGTGATCAGCGGCTGCAGGCCGACGATGAGGGCCGAAAAGCCGGCCGGCATGCCCCTGTGGATGGCCCAGAACACAGCGCCGAGATAGACGCCATGCATCAGGATGCCCGCGCCGGTGGCATGCAGCGCCTCCTCGCGGGTGGCTTTTTTCGAACCCAATACAAGCATCAGGACGGCCAGCAGGATGGCGGCGATGACGAACCGCGCGGCGAGGAAGGTGAACGGCTCCGCCCATGGCATGGCGTAGCGCGCGCCAATGAAGCCGGTCGCCCACAGAACGACGAAGGTGGCGGGAATGAACCGCTTGATGCTGTGCATGTTCCGGAGTCCGCCGCACTGGAGAGAATTGCCGTGGCGATGCTCTAATCCCGTTCACCCCGGCGCGCAAAGCGAAACGGTTGATCCATAGATCACCGGAATTCAACGCCGGCCCATCTGGGGTGGCTTCTTGGTCTCACCGGGCTCAAAGCCCGACCATTCGCCTGATGTCGTCAGGCGATGCGCCGGCATGGCGCAAGGCGGCAAGGCCGGTATCGCCCAGGCTCTTCGACAGTTTTCGCCCGTCGGGCCCGAGGATGAGGCGATGATGGAAATAGGCGGGTTGCGGCAGTCCCAGGAGTTGCTGCAGCAGGCGCTGCACGCCGGTGGCGGAAAACAGATCTTGTCCGCGCACGACGTGGCTGACACCTTGCAGGGCATCGTCCATGACGACGGCGAGGTGGTAGCTGGTCGGGATATCGCGGCGCGCCACGATCACGTCGCCCCAGTCCTGCGGACGGGCTTCGATCGAGCGTGTCGCGGAAAGCGTCTCGTCGGCGAATTCGGTCCAAGACAGGTCCTTGCCGACACGCGCCAAGGCGGCATCGACATCCAGCCGCCAGGCGAAGGGCGCATTCCCGGCGATCCGCCGCTGGCGTTCCTTGACTGGCAGCGCCTTGTCAGCGGCGGGGTAGAGCGGCACGCCATCGGGATCGCGCGGCCAGTCGCGCCCACGCTTTTCACTGTCGGTGATGAAGGCGCGGATCTCGCCACGGCTCATGAAGGCGGGATAGACGAGTTCCTCCCGGACCAGCCGCTCGAGCACCGCCTGGTATTCGGCGAAATGCTCGGATTGGCGGCGCACCGGCTCTTCCCAGCCAAGCCCCAGCCATTTCAGGTCGGCAAGCACGCCGGCCTCGAATTGCGGCGTGCAGCGCGTCGTGTCGATATCCTCGATGCGCAGCAGCAGGCGGCCGTCCGCCCGTGCCGCCAGCTTCTGGTTGAGCAGCGCCGAATAGGCGTGGCCGAGATGCAGGTCGCCATTGGGGCTGGGCGCGAAGCGGAATGTCAGGAGTGTCATCTCTGCGGCGGCAATCGGGTTGTGCGGCGGTTTTGCCAATTGCTACCGTGCTGCCGGTTCAGGAACAAGAAAGCATGCAGCGTATCGCGACATCAGACGACATTGCCCGGGGGCTCGATGCGCTTTGCGTGATCGACCCGCGCCTGGAAAAGGTGCGCGGCATGGCCGGCGAAGTGCCGCTGCGGCTGTCCGAACCGGGGTTTCGAAGCCTGGCGTCGATCGTCGTCTCGCAGCAAGTGTCCCGCGCCAGCGCCGATGCGATCTTCGGCCGGCTGACCAAGCTCGTCGATCCGCTGACGCCGCAGGCGATCCTGGCCGCCGGCGAGGACATGTTTCGCGAGGCCGGCCTGTCGCGGCCGAAGCAGCGCGGCCTGATCGCAATTGCCCAGGCCGTGGTCGACGGCCTCGACCTGCATCACCTCTGTTCGCTCGATGCCGAGGAGGCGATCACGACGATGACGGCGGTGTCCGGCATCGGCCCGTGGACGGCGGAAGTGTACCTCTTATTCGCCGCCGGGCACCCCGACATTTTCCCCGCGCGTGATGTCGCGCTGCAGAGCGCGGTCGGCCACGCGCTCGGCATCGAGCCGCGTCCGCCGGAGAAAACGCTGATCGCATTGGCCGAATCATGGAGCCCGTGGCGAGGTGTCGCATCGCGGCTTTTCTGGTCCTATTATCGTGAAACCAGAGGGCGGGACGCCGCGCCGCCGGCCTGAATCCGCGAAAAATCATAAAAATCATGCATTTTTGGCGCTTCAGCGACGCGACAATCCGCTTCACATCCCTGTCATGTCGGGCTTACAGTATCCGTGCCGTTCGGGTCTAGAACCAAGGAGGTGAACACGTGACGGTTGCCGTATCTCCGGATGGGCTTCCAGCACTGGTGCTGAATGCGGATTACCGTCCGCTCAGCTATTACCCCTTGTCGCTCTGGTCGTGGCAGGACGCTATCAAGGCGGTGTTCCTCGACCGGGTGAACATCGTCGCCGAATACGAGCACGCCGTCTCCTCGCCGACCTTCTCGATGAAGCTGCCGAGCGTTGTCAGTCTTAAGGCCTATGTGAAGCCCTCCAGGCACCCGGCCTTCACCCGCTTCAACGTCTTCCTGCGCGATCGCTTCCAGTGCCAGTATTGCGGCACGCCGGAGGACCTGACCTTCGATCACGTCATCCCCCGCCATCGCGGCGGCGCGACGACGTGGGAGAATGTCGTTGCCGCCTGTTCGCCGTGCAATTTGAGGAAGGGCGGCATGATGCCGGCGCATGCCAAGATGTGGCCGTTGCAGAAGCCTTTCCAGCCGACGGTGCACGATCTGCACAACAATGGCCGCCTGTTCCCGCCCAACCATCTGCATGAGAGCTGGATGGATTATCTCTACTGGGATGTCGAACTCGAACCATAGAGTTCGGCACAAATCCGCCATGCTGGCCGCCTGACGCAGCTTTCTGCGCTTCCGGTGCTCACGTACTTCAGTACGCTCCGCTCCGGTTCTCGAAAGCCGCGCCATCCGACTCAGCCTGGCGAATTTTTGCTCGAACTCTGCGTCGCGCCGTTCAATCGAATTGGTTTAGTCGCGGGCGAAAGCGGCTCGGAAGGCGACGGCGGCGAGGATCAGGCTGGCGATGGCGTTCCAGCCGGCCAGCGACAGGCCGAGGATGCGCAAAGCGGCCTTGTCGCAGGACGGCGGCACGAATTTGTCGAGCGCGTCGAGCACGCCCTTGCCGCCGGTGTCGACCGGTCCGGCGCCTGCGGTACAATCGGTCGGGCCGGCCCACCACTGCCATTCGACGCCGGAGTGGTAGACGCCGAGATAGAGGCCGTAGAGCATCAGGATGCCGCCGACGGCCAGCAGGCCGCGCGTCAGCCAGCTGGGTGCGTGCAGCATCGACGCAATCACCGCCAGCACCATCAGCGGGACGCCGATATAGTAGGGCGTGCGCTGTTCGAGGCAGAGGTGGCAGGGGATATAGCCGCCGAGATACTGGAAGCCGAGCGCCGAGCCAACGGTGGCGGCCATGGCGACGGCGAGGAACAAGGCGGTCAGCGTGCGCTGGCGTCCGGTGTCGGCATTCATGGTCGCTGTCATTTCAATCGGTCCGTCCGGCTTGCAATGGTTCTGTTCAGAACGCGTATTTGACCAGGATATAGAGCAAAATCAGGGCAACCGCGCCGGCGCCGGCGATCAGGCCGAGGCGCTTTTCGATGAATTCGCGGATCGGTTCGCCATAGCGGCGCAGCAGCCAGGCGAGCAGCAGGAAGCGGGCGCCGCGGGCCACGATCGCCAGCACGATGAACAGCAGCAAATTGACGCCGATGACACCGGACAGGATCGTCACCACCTTGATCGGCGGCAGGTGGGCGGCACCCGACGTGATCAGCATCAGGACGATGAAGCCGACGCCGGCGCCCGCGCGCAGTTGCTCGAACTCGTCGTACTTGCCGTAGAATTCGAGGATCGGCCTGGCGACCGCGTCATAGGCATAGTGGCCGATGAACCAGCCGGCGATGCCGCCCAGCACCGAGGCGACGGTGGCGATCAGCGCATAGCGGTAGGCGCGATCCGGCCGCGACAGCGCCATCGGCAGATAGAGCACGTCGGCCGGCACCAGGAACACCGAGCTTTCGACGAAGGCGATGAAGGCCAGCCACCATTCGGCGGATTTGCGGGCCGCCAGCGACAGGGTCCAGTCGTAAAGTCCGCGAAGCATCGGCACTCCTAATGCGTGTCGTTCAATTGCGCAGGCAGGTTGGGGTGTAACGGCATGCACAGAACAAAGACCCAGCGCACGCCATCCGTCCCCGCAGACGTGCCGCGCTTTGATGCGCCGCCTGTCTAGAAAGATTTTCCGCGCTGCACAATGGCAGCCCCGTCACGAAATCGAAAGGCGCAGTTTGGTCGCATCCGGGGCGACGAGGAATTGGCCAGTTGACGAACAGGCCTCCAACCGTATAGTCCCGCGCCATCCAGGCCGCCCGGCCTGAGCCCCTATGGCGGAATTGGTAGACGCGCTCGACTCAAAATCGAGTTCCGCAAGGAGTGCTGGTTCGATCCCGGCTAGGGGCACCACCCTTCGCTCTCCGAGCTTCGGGTGGCAGGCCACTCGAAGTTCAATAGACGAAGGGCGTCACGGTCGCTTTGGCTCCCGATACGTCTCAGCAGGCGATCAACACGCTTTGCGCGCCACGCTGGGGTCGCCGTCATTGGCCGGGCCGATCTCGCCAGCTGCCAGCAATTCGTCGAATGTCCGTTCTAGGTCGGCGCTGTCATCGGCTGCCGGTCCGCTGGGCGGATCCTGGCGTGTCAGCGTTTCCAGCCTTTGGTGAAGCTGGCGGTTCTCGTTGCGGCAACGGGCATGCGCGAGTTCGTCGGTCATGCCGCGCAAGCGGAGATCGGCGAGTTGAACCTTCACCGCGCCACAGTCTCGGCGCGCCGCGTCGCGCTCCTGGCGTAAATTCGCAATCTCGGTTTCCGAGGTTTGGCGCCGATGCTCGGCCACGTCCTCGGCGCGCTGCCCGGCGCTCGGCGTTGCGCGGACCACGCTTTGATCGGGGGTGCTGCGCTGGAGCAAGCGCAACCTCTTTTCAAGTTCGACGGCCCGTTCCTGCGCGGCGGCGGCGCAATCGCCGAGAACGCCGCGCTGATGCTCGACCGTGGACAGCCGCGCTTGCAGGTCCTGCTGTACAAGCATCTGCGCAGATAGTTTGCCGGTCAGTCGTTCGTTGTGGACTTGGTAGTCCGCGACCTTGGAACGAAGCAGCATGGCGGCCTGTTGCAAGCTGGCGAGCCGCAATGCAACGTCCTCACGCGCCTGCTCGGCGGCTTGCCTGGCCATGGTCTCGTCGCGGAGTTGCCCCGACACGCGCGCCAGGTTCCGTCCCAGGCGCTCGACCTCGACATTCGCTTCGAGGAACCGTGTTGCGCGCTGGCCGGCATGCCTATCCGCCTGCGCAATGGTCTGCCGTGCCCTGTTGAGTTGGACCTCCAGGTCGGCGATGGTCTTGCTTGCGATCGATAGCTCGCGCGATTTTCGCCCAAGCTCTTTCGAGGTGCGATCCTGCAAACGTTGCAGCTTCGCCACCTCTTCCTGCAAGTCCCATTTGTCCGTATCGGGAGCGTCGGCATCGTGCGTTTGCGCATCGAGCCTGGCCACATAGTCCTCAACCAGCGACCACGCCAAGTCGTCATCGTTGGACAAGAGCGAGGAGCCGCGCATGGCGTGGGCCTGACTCGAGCCCGTCCGGGCCGAAGTCGAGCCGAGGGAGGCGGCCAGCGTGTCTGACTGGGCCAATCCGGTCACGGGCTCCTCTTCGAAGAGAGGCAAAGCTTGATGCGTGGCGGCTCGGATGCTTCGAATCAGTTCTTCGAAGTCTTCGTCGGCCCTTCGGACAACGGCGCTGTCGTTCGCACTGATGTGCCGGGCGCCGTTGGCCTCATGATTCAGCGACATTTTTCTCTCATCGCGGACCGAATCACTAGACTATCGTGCATCAAGGACAAGAATGCGAGTAGATCTTGCCGGGTTTCACCGGAAAATTGCTGCAAGAAATCTCGTTTTTTTGAAGCGGAAGTCGATCTTAGCGCTTGCCTCTTGGGCAATCGAAGTAAAGTCCCGGCCACCTCTGTGTCAAATATTGCAGCGAAAATGTGCCATCCTTCCAGAACCGCACCCTTGCCTTTTCTCAGCGCCGCCCCAACAAGCTCTTCATGCGGTTGCGCAGCAGGCGGGCCATGTTGCGGGTTTCGCGGTAGAGGTGCAGTTGCGAGGCGGCCTGGCGGGTGAGGCGGTCGGCGTCCGGCGTCAGGCCGATCACCAGCGTGCCCATCGGCTTGCGCTCGGCCCATAGCCGGCTCATCACCGGATGGTCGGGCACGGCGCAGGAATCGGTCATCATGATGTTGGGATCGTCGAGATGCTGCCCGGTCACCTCGATCATCAGCAAGGTGCCCGGCGAATAGCTGGCCAGCGTCTCGTCATAGGCGGTCTTCCAGGTGTAGGCGATGCCGGCTTCGACGAAGACGATCAGGCAGGCAATGGTGCGGCCGTCGAGCGTCAGCGAATGGATGCGGCACATGTCCTGCTCGGCCAGCCGGTGCACGGCTTCGCGGGCTAAGGCGGCGCGGAAACGGTCGATCGCCATGGCGGTGCGTTCGCGGCCCTTCCAGCCGGCCGCCTCCAGCGTCAGGAAGTTCTCGATGGCGTGGCGGATGTCTTCGGGGCCGCGCGCCACGACATGCTCCAGCCTGCCGAGGTCGCCGAGGCGCCGCTTCAGCCGCCGGAATTCGCGATAATGGTGCGAACGCAGCGAGGCCTTCAGATAATCATCGCCGTCGCGCTCGCTCTCCAGCGCCGGGCGCAGGGTCTGGCCGGTGGTGACCAGCATCAGGCCGCGCGTCTCGGCCACGGTGGCAAACAGGCTCGCCACCGGGCCATCGAGCCGGACATCGGGCAGGACGAACACTTTCGGCAGCTTGAGATGCGGGCGCGACAGCATCGAGAAGAAATCCTCGACGACGCCCACCGGGTCGTCGCGGTCGACCAGCGGCGTGCCGAGCGGACCGAACGGGCTCGACCATGTGCGCATCACCGGCACGCCGAGCGGCACCACCGGCCGTTCCACTGAGAACGGCACCAGAAGGCGCAGCCGGTTGCGGTATTCGTCGCCGTCGCGGATGACCGCCAGCCGCACCTCGCGATCTTCCAGCCGCGGCATGGCGGGCGCAAGGAAACGCGGGTTGAAGAACACGTTGGGCTCGACCGTGCGGGCGCAGAGATAATCCAGCTCCTCGACCAGGTCGAAACCGGCGGATGCCGGGTAGATGGCGAGCTTGCGCTCGGGCCGGTTGTTGGCGAGAATCTCGATATGGGCGGGGTCGGCGTCACGGGTCAGCCCGGCAAGGCCCGACACCATGGCGCCGGCGGTGCCGCCGCTGGTTTCCTCAAGCAACGGGATGGCAGCCATCACGCGGCTCCTTTCGCAGGCACGAAGATAAGCATGACGATGCCGAGCTTGCGCCACACCGTGAAGGACAGCGCGCCGGCTTCGAAGATCATGGCAAAGGCGGTGGCCATGGCCGCGCCCCACAGGCCGAACATCGGGATCAGCATCACGTTGAGGGCGATGTTGAAGGCCAGCGTCATGGCATAGACGGCGGCGCAGATGTTCTGGTTGCCGCTCATCGTCAGCAGGCTTTCGCAGGGGCCGACGGCGGCGCGCGCCGCGACGCCGAAGACGAGCAGGAACAGCAAGGGATAGCCGCTGCTGAATTCCGGGCCGAACAGCACCAGCATCGGCTCGCCGAGCGCCAGCACCAGCAGCGCCATCAACAGCGAAGGCCAGAACGTCCACGACACCGTCTCGCGGGCAAAGGCGGCGAGCCTTTGCGGGTCGCCATGGGTGAACTGGGCGTAGCGCTGGGCAACGCCGGCCTTGACGGCGAAGTAGACGAAATGCACCAGCGCCAGGGTCTTCACCGTGGCGAAATAGACGGCGACGTCATTGGGGTCCATATAGGCGCCGACCATCAGCACGTCGGCATTGGTCAGCAGGAAGAAGAAGCTCTCGACCAGGAAGATCGGCAGCGAGACGACGAACCATTGCGCGAAATGGACCTTCATCGGCCCGGCCGGAATCTGCCGTTCCATGCGCTGGGTGACACCGATAAGCTGGCCGAGCGTTGTGGCGTAGGTGGCGGCGATCGAGGCGAAGATCGCGGTCTTTGCGTCAGGAGCATAGCCCGCCAGCAGCATCAGCGCCATGAACAGCAGGATCAGCACCGGCCGCACCAGATAGGTCGGCGACAGGGCAAACAGCGCCCAGCTGTTGGCGCGTGCCAGGCCCGACAGAAGGTCGGACATGGCGATCATCGGCAGGCAGATGACGCCGAGGATGAACGGGATCACATAGTAGCTCTCGATCCAGGGTGCCGCCAGCCAGACGCCGAGCGCGCCGAGCCCGGCAATCAGCGTCGAGGCGATCAGCACGAACAGACGGCTGGCCAGCACGATGCCGCGCAACTCGTCCATCAAGCCGCGCTCGCGGTATTCGGGAATGTAGCGGATGACGGAGGTGTGGAAGCCCAGGCAGGCGAGATTGCCGACGATGACCATCGTCACCCAGACGAGGACGAAGATGCCGTACTCGAACGAGCCCATCCAGCGTGCCATCAGCACCTGGCTGACGAAGGCAATGACGGCGCTGACGATGCGGACCGAGAAGGCGATAACCGACATGCGGCTGGCCTCGCCGCGCTCGTCGGCGGTGAACAGCACAGCATCGATGCGGCCAAGCAACGGCCCCATGCGCAGCGCCCAACGCTGCGGCAAGAACCGCCCGGCAGTCGTGGCCGCGGAAAAGCGCACCCCGATTTCTCTCCGTTTTCCGCTTCTTTTTCAGGCGTTGGTGTAGCGGAGACACATTAAGAAACGGTTGGGTGAGGAATTTCCTTCGCCCCGTCCCTATACGGGGAGAACGTGCCGGCAGGCGGATGAGGGGCGGCACAGGCGTTTGAGGTTTGCGCCGCTGTTTCATCATCGCCGAGGCGCGCAGCACGGAGACGTTGCCGATCAGGATAGCACCCGGCTTTATCGCAAGATCGTGCCTCAGATGGTGCCTTGGCTGCCAGAGGATGAGGCCGCGCAGCTGAAGTTCGAGTTCGAGGCGGCTTAGTCGGCGGGACATCGCCCCCCTCTGGCCTGCCGGCCATCTCCCCCTCAGGTGGGGAGATTGGCTAATCGCGAACGCAGGCGCCGCCCCTCATCCGGCCCTGCGGGCCACCTTCTCCCCGTATAGTGACGGGAGAAGGAAAGCGCCGCGCCTTTACGCAAACGCCCCATGGCAGTGCTTGTACTTCTTCCCCGAACCGCAGGGGCAGGCTTCGTTGCGGCCTACCTTGCCCCAGGTGGCCTGGTTGTTGGGGTCGCGGTCTTCGGGGGCGACGATTGCGGTTGTCTCCGGGCGGACCAGGAGGGCGGTTTCGCCGCCTTCGAAGTCGTTTTCGCCGGTGCTGCCGTCGATATGGGTGCCGAACATGTCGGGGGCTTCCGGAGGTGGCGCTTCGGCGGCCTGACGGACCAGTTCGACGCGCATCAGCTGCGCGGTGACGGCCTGGCGCAGATTGCCAAGCATGGCCTGGAAGAGTTCGAACGCCTCGCCCTTGTACTCCTGCAGCGGATCG
This sequence comes from Mesorhizobium sp. M7A.F.Ca.CA.003.01.2.1, assembly GCF_003998945.1. Taxonomy (NCBI): domain Bacteria; kingdom Pseudomonadati; phylum Pseudomonadota; class Alphaproteobacteria; order Hyphomicrobiales; family Phyllobacteriaceae; genus Mesorhizobium; species Mesorhizobium sp. M7A.F.Ca.CA.003.01.2.1. The sequence continues at coordinate 19,619 of NZ_RZRA01000010.1, forward strand.
CGCTGGGCGTAGCCGCGGAAGCCGACGACCGAGCGCAGATGGTCGAGATTGACGATGTGCTCGCGCCACAGATGGTCGAGCGTCTGCAGCACCACCGAGCGCTCGACATAGTTCATCACCTCGGGGCCAAAACGCTCGGCGCGCTCCTTGGCGGCGGCTTCGGCGGCCTGCGCGATGCGCTCGCGGATGTCGTCCTCGGCGATGCCCTCTTCCTTGGCCCAGTCCTCGACCGGCAGGTCGAGGTTCAGGAACTCGGCGATCTCGGCCTTCAGCCCGGCAACGTTCCACTGCTCGGCATAGGCGTTTTCGGGAATGGCCTTGGCGACGATCTCGTCGATGACGCCTTCGCGCATCTCGGCGATCGTTTCGGAGAGGCCTTCGCCGTCCATCAGTTCGATGCGCTGCTCGAACACCACCTTGCGCTGGTCGTTGGAGACGTCGTCATATTTCAACAGGTTCTTGCGGATGTCGAAGTTGCGCGCCTCGACCTTCTTCTGCGCCTTTTCCAGCGCCTTGTTGATCCACGGATGGATGATCGCCTCGTCTTCCTTGAGGCCGAGCTTCTGCAGCATGCCGTCCATGCGCTCGGAGCCGAAGATGCGCATCAGATCGTCCTGCAGGGACAGGAAGAATTTCGAGCGGCCGGGGTCGCCTTGTCTTCCTGAACGACCTCTAAGCTGGTTGTCGATGCGGCGCGATTCGTGGCGTTCGGTGGCCAGCACATAGAGGCCGCCGGCGGCCAATGCCTTTTCCTTCAGCCGCTCAATGTCGGCAATGATTTCCTTTTCCCGCGCCTCGCGTTCGGGGCCGGCCGGCATGTCGCCCAGCTCTTCCTCGATCCGCATCTCGGCATTGCCGCCGAGCTTGATGTCGGTGCCGCGGCCGGCCATGTTGGTGGCGATGGTGATGGCGCCGGGCTTGCCGGCCTGGGCGACGATCGCCGCCTCGCGCTCGTGATGGCGAGCGTTCAGCACTTCGAAATCGGTAAAACCTTCCTTGCGCAGGCGCTCGGCCAGCTGCTCGGACTTTTCGATGGAGGTGGTGCCGACCAGCGTCGGCTGGCCCTTGGCGCTGGCTTCGCGGATCTCCCTGACG
>NZ_RZRA01001100.1:0-1662 GCF_003998945.1 Mesorhizobium sp. M7A.F.Ca.CA.003.01.2.1
ATCCCGACGCTTTCCTCGACACCACTGCCTTCCCCTCCAGCTCTGGCCACAACGTCAATTCGGGCAGCGCCGGCGATCCCAACAAATTCCGCGGCATGATGGGTACCCAGGGGCAGTTCGCCATCAACTCACGCTGGAACTTCGGCTGGGACGTGCTGCTGCAGACCGACAAGAATTTCTCGAACACCTACGGCATCGAAAAGTACAATAGCAGCGTCCACCAGTCGTCGGTCTACTTGACGGGTCTCAACGGCCGCAACTATTTCGACGTGCGCGCCATGCATTTCGATGTGCAGGAAGATACACCTGACGACAACGCCTCTGCGCGAAGCGGACAACAGCCCTGGGTGCTGCCGTCGCTCGACTACGCCTATATTCCTGATGCGTCGGTGGCCGGCGGCCAGCTATCGCTCAATGTCAACGCGCGTGTCATCCGCCGCGACGATGTCGATGAGACCTTCGTCGAGCCCTACAATGCCCTCACTCCCACGCAGCGCGTCCGCGGCATTGAAGGCGAATCGGGCCGTCTCACCGCCGAGGCCGAGTGGAAGCGGAGCTTCGTCACCGATGGCGGGCTGGTGCTGACGCCGTTGCTCGCGCTGCAGGGCGACGTCGACTACCTCAACGCGTCGTCGGCTTCGCTGGACGCGATCGACAGAATGGCGACGCATTTGGGCGAGCAGGACGACATGCGCTCGTCATTTGCCCGTTACATGGCAACCGCCGGGCTTGAGATGCGTTGGCCGGTGCTGTTTTCCATGGCCAGCGGGTCCAGCCATGTCATCGAACCGATGGCACAGGTCTTCATGCGTCCGAACGAGCAATATGTCGGCGGCCTCTCAGTGCCTAACGAAGACGCCCAAAGCATGGTCTTCGATGCGACCACCTTGTTCGAACGCGACAAGTTCTCCGGCTACGACCGCGTCGAAGGCGGTTCGCGCGCCAATGTCGGCTTCCGCTATTCCGGCTCCTACAACAATGGCTGGGGCACCAATGCCATTTTCGGCCAATCCTATCAGATTGGCGGCGAGAATTCGTTCGCCGCGCCGGATTTGGTGAATGTCGGCGCAAACTCCGGCCTCGACACGACCAAGTCCGACTATGTCGGCCTGTTCGGCATCAACAGCCCCAACGGCTTCGCGGCCTCGGTCAGCGGCCGTTTCGACGAACAGAGCTTCGAGATCCGCCGCGCCGAGGTGAAGGCCGCCTATTCCGGCCTGCCTGTGTCGCTGAGCGCCAAATACGCCTTCATCCAGGCCCAGCCGCTGTACGGCTTCACCACCGACCGCCACGAGGTCACGCTTGGTGCATCCACGCATCTGGCCGAAAACTGGCGCGTCTTCGGCACAGGAACCTACGACCTGCAGCAGAGCCTGCTGGTCAAGGATGGCGTCGGCTTCGCCTACAACGATTCCTGCTTCACTTATTTGATGACCTACTCGCAGTCGCGCGATCTGAACACCAGGGAGGTGTCGCAGACCATCGGCTTCAATCTGTCGTTCCGCACCCTCGGCGATTTCGGCTCGTCGACCAGTGCCGTCGACACGATCCAGTAACAATCGGCGACATCGTTTCGCCGCATAGGGCTGGCACGGATTTCGCGCACCTGGAAAGATCAAATTGGGCGGGACCGGGATAGAATTGGGATGCCAACGATGAGGA
>NZ_RZRA01001101.1:0-1659 GCF_003998945.1 Mesorhizobium sp. M7A.F.Ca.CA.003.01.2.1
GACGCCGCCGATGGCCGCGACGCCGAGCGCGATGCAGGCGAGGAAGATCAGGAAACCGGACAGGCCGCCGCGCATCTCGCGCAGCGAGAAGCGGACAGCGAGCCTCAACGTCCGGGACAGCGGCATCAGGCCGTCACCTTGACCGGCGCCGGTGCCTCGATCCGGCCCGAGTGCATCGAAACCTGGCGCGAACAGCGTGCCGCGAGCGCCGGATCATGCGTCACCAGCACCAGCGTCATGCCGCGCTCGGCCGCCTTCGCAAACAGGAGGTCGGCGACCTGCCGCCCGGTCGCCTGGTCCAGATTGCCGGTCGGCTCGTCGGCGATCAGGATGCGCGGCGACGGCGCCAATGCGCGGGCGATCGCCACGCGCTGCTGCTCGCCGCCCGACAATTCGCCGGGATAGTGGGTGACGCGGTCGCTGAGGCCAACCGCCGCCAGCTCGCGCGCCGCCACCGCGAACGGATCGGAATGGCCGGCCAGTTCCAGCGGCACCGCGACATTTTCGAGCGCCGTCATGTTGGGAATGAGATGGAAGGACTGGAACACGATGCCAATGTTTCGGCCACGAAACGAAGCAATCTGGTCCTCGCTTTTGCCGTTGAGCAGCTCGCCGGCGATTCGGACCGTACCCGAATCGACCCTTTCCAGGCCTGCCAGGACCATCAGCAAGGTCGACTTGCCGGAACCCGAAGGTCCGACGATGCCGGTCGCCTCGCCGGTCGCCACGTCGAGGCTCACCCCCTTCAGCACATGGACCGATGAAGCGCCCTCGCCAAGGGTCAGGGACACGTCTTTCAGCGCGATGACGGCTTCTGTCAAAATGAAATCGTCCTATATCTGGGAATGAAGGCTCTGCTTGCCGGAAGCCGTCGACTGGAGAATTCCTAGCTCATATGGGGCCTGCCGCATGTCTTTCAAACGCAGTATTGCCGCAGGCTTCGTGGTTTTCCTCGCCATTTGCGGCGTCATGTCGTCGGCGCGTGCCGAGCCGTTCAAGATCGTCGGCTTCGGTGACAGCCTGATGGCGGGCTATGGCCTTGGACCCGACCAGGGCTTTACCGACAGGCTGCAGGCAGCGCTTGGCGCCAAAGGCCACGACGTGACCGTCGCCAATGCCGGCGTCTCCGGCGACACGACGAGCGGCGGCCTGGCGCGGCTTGACTGGTCGGTGCCGGACGGCACGCAGCTGGTCATCCTCGAACTCGGCGCCAACGACATGCTGCGCGGCGTCTCGCCCGACATCACCAAAAAGAACCTCGACGAGATGCTGAGCAAGCTGAAGCAGCGCAAGATTGCCGTGCTTCTGGCCGGCATGCGCGCCGCACCCAATCTCGGTCCCGACTACCAGAGCGCCTTCGACGCCATTTTCCCGGACCTGGCGAAGAAATACGACGTCGCGCTCTACCCGTTCTTTCTCGACGGCGTCGCCGGCCAGCCCGGCATGCAGCTCGAGGACGGCCTGCATCCGAGCGCACGAGGCGTCGACCAGATGGTCGAACGCATCCTGCCCGCGGTCGAGAAGGTGATCGCGGCGGTGCCGGGCGATTCCTAGCGGGTTGGAACTGTTTCCGCCCGGCGAGCTTTTAACAGGGACTGTGGCCAACAAACCTCTTGCTCCGTTTGACTATCGATGATTCGCTATGGGTGACAGTTCGAT
>NZ_RZRA01001102.1:0-1657 GCF_003998945.1 Mesorhizobium sp. M7A.F.Ca.CA.003.01.2.1
CCGACACGTTGTTCCATGTCCGGGCGCGGGCTGGTTACGACGCGGCCCTTTGCATGTATCACGACCAGGCGCTTATCCCGGCCAAGGCGCTGGCTTTCGACGAGGCGGTCAATGTCACGCTCGGCCTGCCCTTTATCCGCACCTCGCCCGACCACGGCACGGCCTTCGACATCGCCGGCAAGGGTGTGGCGCGGCCCGACAGCCTGATAGCGGCGCTGAAGCTTGCCCGGCGGCTGGCCGACACGAACACCAAGGCGGTTGCCGCATGAGATCTCGGGCATGACCATCGACGGGCTGCCGCCGCTGCGCGAGGTGATCGAGCGTCATGGGCTGCAGGCGAAGAAGGCGCTCGGCCAGAATTTCCTGCTCGACCTCAACCTCACCGGCAAGATCGCCCGCACCGCCGGCGACTTGTCCGATGCAACCGTCATCGAGGTCGGCCCCGGTCCCGGCGGGCTGACCCGCGCCTTGCTTGCCAACGGAGCGCGCCAGGTGATCGCCATAGAGCGCGACGAACGTTGCCTGGCTGCTCTTGCCGAAGTGTCCGGCCACTATCCCGGCCGGCTGGAGGTTGTTTCGGGCGATGCGCTGAAGACGGATTTCACGGGCCTTGCCGGTCGAGCGACCGGCAATGGCGGCCCGGTCAAGATCGTGGCCAACCTGCCCTACAACATCGGCACGGAGCTGCTGGTGCGCTGGCTGACGGTCAGCGACTGGCCGCCTTTCTACACCTCGATGACTCTGATGTTCCAGCGCGAGGTGGCCGAGCGCATCGTCGCTCCCGCCGGCAGCGACAGCTATGGCCGGCTGGGGGTTCTTGCCGGCTGGCGGACGGAGGCGAGGATCGCCTTCGACGTACCGCCACAGGCATTCACGCCGCCGCCAAAGGTCACCTCCTCGGTGGTGCATCTTGTGCCGCGCCCGATGCCCCTGCCCACCGAGGTGAAGAAACTCGGCCGCGTCACAGAAGCCGCCTTCGGCCAACGTCGCAAGATGCTGCGGCAAAGCGTTAAGAGCCTCGGCGGCGAGGCCCTGCTCGACCGCGCCGGCATCGATCCGACACGCCGCGCCGAGACGCTCAGCGTCGAGGAGTTTGTAAGGTTGACAAACGCGGTGTAAGAAGCTGCCGATCTGCCCCCTCGTGGGGGAGATTGGCGCTTCACAGCCTCAACCCGTCTTCTCGTCCAACAGTCCCGAGACGAAATCGAACAGGCCTGGCCGGCGGTCGCGTCTCAGCCGCTCGGCGACGACGATGCCGCGCACTTCGGCGAAGGCGCGGTCGAGGTCGTCATTGACGATGACGAAATCATATTCCTTCCAGTGCTCGATCTCGTTGCGGGCGTTTTTCAACCGCGTTTCGATCACCGCTTCCTGGTCTTCGGCGCGGCGCTTCAGCCGTGCCTTCAACTCCTTCATCGATGGCGGCAGGATGAAGATCGAGACGATGTCGGCGCGCATCTTCTCCTTGAGCTGCTGGGCGCCCTGCCAGTCGATGTCGAACAGCATGTCGCGCCCTTCAGACAGCGCCAGTTCGGCAGGCTCGCGCGGTGTCGCATAGCAATTGCCATGCACCTCGGCCCACTCCAGCAGCGCGTCTGAATCACGAAGCCGCTCGAATTCGCGCATCGTCCGGAAATGATAGTGGACGCCTTCGATC
>NZ_RZRA01001103.1:0-1656 GCF_003998945.1 Mesorhizobium sp. M7A.F.Ca.CA.003.01.2.1
CCGTTGTCCTTGTCCATATCCCTGACGATGCCCATGAAGCCGCGCAGGAAGCGCTCCATGTAGCCCATCGTCTTGTTGAAATCCTCTTCGCTCGGCAGTTTCGATTCGAGGCGGGCGGAGAGCGAATTCTCGAGCTTGGTGACGCGCTCGTCCATCGCCTTCATCGAGGTCTGCAAGCGGTCGACCTCGTCCTGGAAAGCGGCGCGTTCGTCGGCCGCCATCTTGCAGACGAGCTGGCCGGAGCGTTCGTCGCAGATCGACATGGCGCCGGTCTGGGTGTCCATGCGGATATAGCCGGTGGCCGACTTTTCCAGCCGGTAGCGGTCGGTTTCTTCCGAATAAGCTGAAGCCGCGACCAGCGAAACGAGCGCGGCGGGGATCAAGATGTGCTGCAGACGCATGTTGTCCTCCATGGCAAAGGCCTCAGATATCGCATGTTTGCGCCGGAAATGGGGAAGACCCTTGGCGTGGCCTTTCCCGAATGGCTGGTTCGGAATCTTTTGAAGCAATTCCCAAGGGAAAGCGCTATGCGCTTTTCCCGGGAAAACCGTTTCACACTTTTCCTGGAACTGCTCTATAGCGCAACCATGTCTCAGATTATCTACAAGATAACCCCGCAGGCGCTTTGGCGCGAGGCCGAAACGCATGGCCGCTTCACCGGCGCGCCGATTGATGTCGCAGACGGCTTCATCCACTTCTCCACGGCGGCGCAGGTCAAGGAAACGGCGGCAAAGCACTTTGCCGGCCAGACCGACCTTCTGCTGGTCGCCATCGACGGCGCCAGCCTGGGTGCTGCGCTGAGATACGAGGTCTCGCGCGGCGGTGCGCTGTTTCCGCATCTTTATGGTCCGCTCGGCCTCAAGGCTGTGCTGTGGGTCCGGCCACTGCCGCTTGGCTCCGATGGTGTGCACCAGTTCCCGGCACTGGAGGGGCAATGAGCGTGCTCGACCGGCTCGGCCAGAAGCTGCTGTTCGCCTTCGATCCGGAAACCGCGCATGGCCTGTCGATCGCGGCCTTGCGATGCGGCGTTCCGGTTGGTGCACCAGCGATCCGCGACCACAGGCTGACGGTCAGCATCTGCGGCCTCGATTTTCCCAATCCGCTCGGCATGGCGGCCGGCTATGACAAGAACGCCGAAGTGCCCGACGCGCTGCTTGGCCTGGGCTTCGGCTTTGCCGAGGTCGGCACGATCACGCCGCTGGCGCAGGCCGGCAATCCGAAGCCGCGCATTTTCCGGCTGACGGCCGACGATGCGGTGATCAACCGATTGGGCTTCAACAATGAAGGCCATGCGGCGGCCGAAAAGCGCCTTGCCGCGCGCAAGGGGCGTGGCGGCATCGTCGGCGTCAACATCGGCGCCAACAAGGACAGCAGCGACCGCATCGGCGACTATGAGCGCGGCGTCGCCCGGTTTGCGCAATACGCCAGCTATCTGACCGTCAACATCTCCTCGCCCAACACGCCGGGCCTGCGCAACATGCAGGCGCGTGAGCAGCTTGGCGAGCTCTTGTCGCGGGTCATGGCAGCGCGCGCCGCGGCAAGCGCCCAGCCGCCGGTGTTCCTGAAGATCGCGCCGGATCTGGTCGAGGCAGAGCTGGAGGACATCGCCGCCGAAGTCACGGAAAAGCGGGTGGACGGCGTCATCGTCTCCAACAC
>NZ_RZRA01001104.1:0-1655 GCF_003998945.1 Mesorhizobium sp. M7A.F.Ca.CA.003.01.2.1
CCGTAATGCCAATCGGCAAACAAATCGCCGAAGTCGCCCGCACCCATCTCGGCCTCACCTGGTCCCAGTCCTATGCCAGGGCCAAAACCCTGCTCGAACGCGTCCGCCTGCCCGATCCTGACTCGGCCCTGCGCGCCTTCCCGCACCAGCTTTCCGGCGGCCAGAAGCAGCGTGTGGCGATCGCCGCCGCCATTGCGGCCGGTCCGAAATTGCTGATCGCCGACGAAGCGACCAGCGCGCTCGATACCATCGTGCAGGCCGAGATCGTCGCCTTGATCCGACGCCTGGTGACCGAGGACGGCATGACGCTGCTGTTCATCAGCCATGACATCGCGCTGGCGGCCGAGCTTGCCGGGCGCATCGCCGTTTTCCGCCATGGGCAGTTGGTCGAGCTTGGCATGACGGCGCAGATTGTCGGCGCCCCGGCCCAACCCTATACGCGCGCATTGCTCGATGCCGATATCGGCCTCGACACCAAGCCGCTGCTGAACCGAGCCGGGCTCCACGCATGAGCCTGCTGGCGGTGTCCAACCTCACCAAGCGCTACCGTCGCGGCGACAACACCATCGCTGCAGTCGACGATGTCTCCTTTCACATCGAGCCGGGCGAAACGCTGGCGTTGGCCGGACCCTCCGGCAGCGGCAAATCGACGATCGCGCGGGTGGTGCTGCGATTGATCGAGCCGGACGACGGACGCATCGAGTTCGAAGGCGACGATTTCCTGGCCCTGCGCAGCGCAGCACTGCGTGCCCGCCGCGCGCGCCTGCAAATGGTGTTCCAGGACCCGCTTGCCGCCTTCAACCCGCGCGCCACAGTGGCGCGTGTGCTCGACGATCCCTTGCGCATCCATGGCATCGCTTCCCGCAGCGAGCGCCCGCGCCGCATCGCCGCCTTGCTGGAGCGCGTCGGGCTGACGGCGGACCTCGCCCCGCGTGCCATCCATGAAATCTCAGGCGGCCAGCGGCAGCGCGTCGCCATTGCCCGCGCCATCGCCACGAAGCCGTCGCTGATCGTGCTCGATGAAGCGGTGTCGGCGCTCGACGTTTCCGTGCGCGGGGAGATCCTCGAGCTTTTGCTCGACCTGCAGCGCCAGGAAAAGATCGCCTATCTCTTCATTTCACATGATCTCGGCGTCATCCGGTCGATCGCCCACCGCGTTATCCTTCTCGACGCCGGCCGGGTTGCCGAGAACGGCGATGCCCGAACCGTCATCGACGCACCGCAATCGGCCATTGGAAAGGCGCTGGTGGCGGCAGCACCGAGATTGAACCGGACCCTGATGCGGCTGGCGTCGGCCGGCCTCGATTGAGACCCGGCCGCCACCATCCGTTCGCTCAATAGCCGACGGTGAAGCGCTGCCTGATATGGGCCGGCTTCTCGATCTCGTCGACCATGACGATCGCGTAGTCCTCGAAGGAAATGCTGCTGCCCTCGTCGGAGGCGAGAAGCGTGTCCTTGCCGAGGCGGAATTTGCCGGTGCGCTCGCCAGGCACGAACATGGCGGATGGCGACAGGAACGTCCAATCGAGGTCGTCGACCGTCTTCAATCTGTCCAGGAAGTCGGCGCCCTTCTGCGCTTCTGCCTTGTAGATCGCCGGGAAGTCGGGGCTCTCGACCAGCCGCTTGCCGGGCGCGACTTCGAGACTGCCGGCGCC